>JAYWGJ010000001.1:0-3802 GCA_043778315.1 Saprospiraceae bacterium
TCCGACGACGAACTCATCGGCGAGCAGATGCTCGGCACAGAGAAAAAAAACGAAGCCTCCGACGCGCTCACGAACGCTATCCGCGCCGTGATGAACCGCGTAGCGATACTGTACTCGAACCGAACGGGACGTTACCGCAAATTCGGCACTGCAAAAATAGGCGACATGACCGACGCACAACTCCTTTTTTGTGGCAGACGAGTAGCGCGGGTAGCGCGTGCGCAGTTCGACTTTTTGGAGGAAACGGGCTTGAACGAAGGGCATATCAGCCGCGTACAAACAGCCGCCGAAGCCTTCGAGCGCGCCCTGAACGTACAGCAAGACAAGCTGCACGACCGCGACATCGGCGTAGAAACGCGCACCGAAGTAGGTAATCGCTTGTACAAAATATTTGTCATCGTTTGCGGCATCGGTAAAGCGATATGGACGAAAGAGCAATGGGCGAAGTACGAAAATTTTGTGATTTACGAAAGTAATAACGAACAAAAAAAACGTAAAAAGGAGAAAGATACCGCCGAAAAAAGCGGCGAAAAGTGAGTATTTATTCAAAATTAGTAGCTGTCTGCAACACTCCGACGCACAAGAAACTGCTTAATTCGATATAAATGCCACGCAGCATATATATCGAATCAAGCAGTTTTTTTATAAATTCTCTATTTATATATGCCTACCTGTGTTTCACCGATTTTGGTGCTTTGTTTTTAACCGTAGGCTGCGTAGGTGCAGTAGTTGGTGCAACTATAATCTGCTCTTGTACAGGTACTTGTGGCGTTACGTCTATTGGTTTTTTGATACTATTTTTATCCTTCACGATAACTTTTTTGCCCGTTTCGGCTTCTATTTTAGCGGCTATTTTGGCGCGTTTTGCTTCGTCTTCTTGGTCGTACTGTCCATGTAGTTCGTCTATTTGCGCCTTAAAAGCGATGTCTTTATTGTTCACTTTGCGGTGATAAGAGCGGATAATAATATTGCTTATATCTTCGGCGTGACGGATACCGTAATCGCCAAAAAAGACCGAAAGCCGAGAGCCTTCCATCAAGCCCCAATTGAGCCAAATCCATCGTCCGAGACTAAAATGCAACTTGCGGACACACTCCTCTTCGGTATGCGCCTTAAATTTTGCCAAACCCTCGTCGTCAATCAATTTATCTAATTGCGCGAAAGCGTCGAAAAGGTCTTTCGGAATATATACGCCGTTGATTTCTTTGAGTTTGATGCGGCGTTGATACTCTTTTTCGTAGGGGTCTTGCACTACAGGTTTGGCGGCTACGGGTTTGGTGACGGGTGTAGCTGCGGGCTTAGCACTCGTTTTAGCTTGCGCCATAGGCGCACCTGTCGGTTGCGCGAAAGCGACAATTGCAGGGAATAACAGTATTAATACGGCATTAGCCGAAAGTAATCGGGTCATACGGAAAACCAAGATTGAGAGATGGATAGGTAAAAAATCTGATACACAATTGTTTACATATTTATTTATAGCATAATACAAAAAACGTGCTAAACTCATCGTTTAGTATAATTTTAATATTTTTTTATATCAAAAAAATATGACAGTATTGAAATTGCTAAAAAAATCATTTATTCCACACAGCTATTCGCAAAAAAAGTATTTAATATTTCGTTTTTTTCATAACTTGCAGCCTTTCTTTAACGAAATTAAAATATCATTGTTCTATAAATATATTATACAAAATATTAACTATGCGTGCTGCAATTACGGGCGTAAACGGGTGGGTACCCGAATATGTATTGACTAACAAGGAGTTGGAGACGATGGTGGCAACCACCGACGAGTGGATTACGAGCCGAACGGGCATCAAAGAGCGGCGCATATTGAAGGGCGAGGGTTTAGGCTCGTCCGATATGGCAGTGGAAGCGATAAAAGGCTTGCTCGCCAAGACGAACACGCGCCCCGAAGACATCGATATGCTGATATGCGCGACCGTCACCTCCGACCACCCGTTTCCTGCTACCGCCAATATTATCACCGATAAAATAGGCGCGACCAACGCCTTCGGCTTCGACCTCAACGCCGCCTGCTCAGGTTTCGTTTACGCCTTAGTGACGGGTTCGAAGTTTGTAGAGTCAGGCTCACACAAAAAAGTGATAGTGGTGGGCGTGGATAAAATGTCGAGTATTGTTGATTATCAAGACCGCTCTACTTGCATTATTTTTGGCGACGGCGCAGGCGCGGTGTTGTTAGAACCGACCGCCGACGATACGGGCGTGATGGACTCGGTGCTGTGTAGCGACGGAAGCGGCAAACAATATTTGCATACGAAAGCGGGCGGCTCGGTGCGTCCCGCAAGCATAGAAACGGTCATGGCGCGAGAACATTATGCGTTTCAGGACGGGCAACCCGTGTTTAAAGCAGCCGTAAAAGGCATGAGCGAAACGGTGCAGGAAGTGATGCGCCGCAACCACCTCGCCACCGACGATATTGCTTGGCTTGTGCCACATCAAGCGAACACGCGCATCATCAATTCGGTCGCTAATATGGCTGATTTTCCGATTGAGCGCGTGATGATGAACATACATAAATACGGCAACACGACGAGCGGAACGATTCCGCTTTGCTTGTGGGAATGGGAGTCGCGGCTCAAAAAAGGCGACAATCTGATACTTACCGCTTTCGGCGGTGGCTTCACCTGGGGCAGTATTTGGGTGAAATGGGCGTACTGATTGCAAAATTATAATTATAATATAATCAAAAAAATATGGCTTTTTTTACAAAAAAGGGATTACTTTTTCTATTTATTGTATTGGCTTTCAGCCCAATATACGCGCAAATTGACGCGCTCCGCGCCGATAAATTAATCCCACGCAACGAGTTTGGCGTGACCGCAGGCTATAATATAGGTGCGCAACTCCCCGAAAAAGTGAATACAACCGATAAGGGCGGACTTGGCGTTTCGCCGCGTTTGGGCTTGCTATACAAATACAATTTTACACGCCGTTTTGGTATACAGGCAGAATGGGCGTTTTCGCGCAAGCAGGCAACTTTTGAGGCTAAATCAGTGGACGATACCATCAGTTTTTCGCAAGTAATCCGGTACGGACCCGCGCCGACCGATACCGTAATTTCGTTCGGCAGAACCACATTTAGCGGTACTACTTACGGTTCATTTGACATACAATATTTGGAATTTCAGCTTATGACGCAATATCGTATCGGCAGTCGCGTGTGTTTGTCGTTTGGTGGCTACGCCGCCGACATCTATAAAGGCACAAATAAAGGCTACGCGGTGATAGATAAACTCGGTACGAGTACCAATAAATTTGACAATCAGGACTTCGATAACTCGCCGAACCTCAACCGTTTCGACTACGGCGTAGTAGGCGGCATCTCCGTCAATCTGCTGCGCGGCTTAAATCTTTATGCGCGGTTTACGGGCGGCTCGCGGTCGGTGTATCGCGACGATTACAAGCAAGTGAAATTCCCGATACGCAACACTTACCTACAAGTAGGCGGCGAATATCATTTTGGCGACGGAGGAAGAATATAAGCGGTAAGCCGTGAACTGTAAGCGATAAACTAAAAAGCGGTAAGCCGTGAACTGTAAGCGATAAACTAAAAAGCGGTAAGCTGTGAACTGTAAGCGATAAACTAAAAAGCGGTAAGCTGTGAACTGTAAGCGATAAACTAAAAAGCGGTAAGCTGTGAACTGTAAGCAATAAACTTTATGTTCGCGAGGGTCAGTTTTAAGCGATAAGCGGTAAGCAATAAACTTATGTTCGCGAGGGTCAGTTTTAAGCAATAAGCGGTAAGCAATAAACTTATGTTCGCGAGGGTCAGTTTTAA
>JAYWGJ010000002.1:0-11466 GCA_043778315.1 Saprospiraceae bacterium
GTAGTCACCGTCACGAAGTACTGCCCTGGCTGTGTGATTTGCGCCGTAGCACCACCCGAAACAATACCCAAACCTGTCGTCCACGCATAAGTACCGCCGCCCGTAGCGGTAACGGTAGTAGATAGTGTATCGCAAGTTAGTTCGTTAGGCGTAGTTAATGTTACGGTCGGGTTGGTGTTTTGCACACCGATAGTAATACTTTTGATGGCAGTACAGCCGTTGAAGGCGCGTGTCGCAGTAACTGTATAAGTACCTGCGGCGGTCACTGATGCTGTACCGTTGCCCGTCACGGTGAGTGCAGGCGAAGCTGCCCAAGCGTAGTTGCTGCCGCCTGTTGCGGTAAGCGTAATCGCTAAGGTCGTACAAGTAATGTCTGGTGCGCTTGCCGCTAATTGCGGAACAGGCGCGATTTTATCCTCGAAGATTTGGCGGGTAGCCGAAGCCGTACAACCCGTCAAGCCCGATGTTGCGGTAACGATATATACGCTTGGCGCAATAACAGTAGCCGTATTAGTGGCAAACGAATTGACTGGACTCCACGACCAAGTATCGCCCGCTTGCGGCACTGTATTCGCAGCCGTTAGGTTAATGACTAATCTATTACAGAATAAAGTGTCAAAATCAGAAGTGATGCTTGGTATCGGCGCGGTGAGGTCTTGTAGTACCGCTACCGAAGCCGTTGTAGTACAGCCGTTGCCCGCAAAAGTAGCCGTAACGGTGTATGCACCTGGCGTATTAGGCGTTGCAGCCGTATTGTTAGTGCCTACTGCGCCGCCGCTCCATGCCCACGCATTGCCGTCGCCACCGTCGGTGAGCGTCACAGACGTTCGTCCGCAAGTAAGCGGTAGGTTTACGCTAAGGTTCACGGTTGGGTGCAGCGTATCTACGGTGACTAACACGGAAGCGGTACCTGTACAGCTATTCGCTGGGTCAGTGACGGTAACGGTATAGGGTCCTACGCCGTTGAGGTGCAGGCTTACGGTAGCGGTAGCGGTTGGAGTACCCGTACTCCAACCGTAGCTACCTGTAACGCTGCTCGTTGCGGTAAGCGTTACCGTAGTATCGCGACAAGTTAAAGTAGCAGGCGGGTTGATGCTGACCGTTGGTGTACCTGTGCTTTGCGTGACCGCAACAGTTCTGCTATCGGTACAGCCGTTAGCTGCCGTAACCACAACGGTATAAATACCTGGTTGGTCTATCGTCGCTTCGTTGCCGTTGATATTGGTAAACGGCTGCGAACCCGTCCATGCGTAGCTTGCGCCCGAGCCTGCGGTAAGTGTAATATTCGTTACACTACAATTGAGTTGCGGACTGCTTTGCGCAATGGAAACGGTCGGTGTGCCAAAATCCCCATTAATGGTTAATGCTGCCGTATTGGTACAACCATTATCGCTTCGCGTAACGGTGACGGTGTATGCACCCGTCGCATTGACGGTAGCGCAAGTACCCGTAGTACTTACTATGGTGTTTGTCCATTGGTAGCCGCCGATAACTGCGGAGGCGGGTAGTATTGTCGCACAAATATCAGCCGTAGGGAACGCACACGAAATAGGATTCGGCGTAGCCGTCAAATTCACGGTGGGACGTATCGTGTCTTGCGCCACTACCACAGTAGTAGAGGCAGTACACCCCGTAGCTGCTAAGGTAGCGGTGACGGTATAAGTACCGCCTTGATTAACGACAGCAGCCGAGTCGTTGGAGCTAACTACGCCGCTCCATACCCACGAGTCGCCAAATACAGCAATTAACTCTACGGTAAGCACATCACAAGTGATGGTGGCAGGTGCGTTAATTACTACGGCTGGCGTAGTAGTCACTCGCGCCACATTAGTAGAAACCGTTGAGGTACAACCTGTTGCGGTTAGCGTAGCTACAACCGTATAAGACCCGGCTACATTCACACTTGCAGGGTTGCTCGATGGCGGTGTCAATAAACCCGCGCCCGACCACGCATAAGTAGCCGTGCCGATAGTATTAGAAGCCGTAAGCGGCACAGTTGCATTATTACAATTCAAATCGGCAGGCGGCGCGATGGTTACATCTGCCGTGCGAATGTCTTGTGTCACAGCTAAGGTAGTAGAAGCCGTACAGCCCGTAGTTGCCTTAGTAGCCGTGACCGTATAATTACCCAAACTTGTTACCGATAAGGTTTGGGTAATAGCACCGCCCAAGCTCCATATCCACGAGTCGCCGCCGTTAGCGGTAAGCACGTTAGTTGTATTATTACAATCTAACTGCGCAAAATTGTTCGTAATAGTCAATGGTGTTGGTACACTAATATCTTGTAAGATAGCGATAGTCGTAACTGCGGTACAGCCGTTGGCAGTCGTAGTCGCCGTTACGGTGTAGGTCGTGCTTGCGCCTACGGGCGTAACCGTGATGATATTGCCCGTAAGTGGCGAATTAGCCCATGTATAAGTATCACCACCCGAAGCGGTAAGCGTCGCGGTTGGATTAGCACAAGTTACGGTCGTTCTATTTGCCGAAATACTTGGTGCTGGTGGCGTTGTATTTTGTGTAATAATAATAGTAGCGGTGTCTTTACAACCATTGCTGTTTTGCATAGCGATAACCGAATAGGTATTGCCTGCCGTTACGGTAGCCGAAGAACCCGTCGCAGACGCTACGTTCGCGTCCCAGACATAAGTAGCTCCACCTGACGCAACCGCCGACGCTTGTAATGTAATACTTGGTACGTTACAACGGATTTCGGTAACACCCGCAGGGTTAGCGGCTACGCTCGCCACAGGCTGCGCAAAATCGCTAATCACATTAAAGGAAGCGGTGGAAGTACAGCCCGTACTGGTCAGTGTAGCTGTAACGGTGTATATACCCGCCGCATTTACTGTGGTAGTGGCTCCTGCTACGCTGCTGTTGCTCCATGCAAAGGTAGAAGGTGCAACCGTAGCGGCAGTGAGTACCCGAGTAGGATTATTACAATCCAAAATACCATTAGAAGTAATGGTCGGTATTTCTCGGGCATAGTTAGAACCAACAGTAATAGTCGCGCTATTCGTACAAGTATTAACCGGGTCGGTAGCAGTGACGGAGTAAGTAGCTACGTTTTGCGCTACTGCGGTGTTACCCGAAGTAGAAAATACGGGTCCGTCCCATATATAATTACTTAAACCTGCCGTTGCGGTAAGCGTAGTACTCAATAGTGTACACGTTAGCAATAGCGGCGTATTAGTAATGGCAATAGGTGGCGGCGTGTCATTTAACGTGATAGCGATACTTGCACTTGCAGTACAGCCGTTCGCACCCTTAGCGGTAACGGTGTAGGTTCCTGCTGTCAATGCAGAGGCGTTATCAAACGACGGCGAAGCGGCAGGCGGACTCCATACATAACTCACACCACCTGTTGCGGTAAGCGTAATAAATGTCCGAGTACAGTTGAGCGCGGTATTAGGCGCGGTAAGTGCAGCCGTTGGTAAACCCGTGTTGCTAATAACGGTAATAGAGCGCGTAGCGGTACAGCCGTTGGTAGCATCGGTAGCCGTCACGGTGTATATACCTGGTAGGTTGGCAGTTGCAGGATTCACGTTTGGTGCGGTCGTCAAGCCCGGCCCTGCCCAAACCCAAGCGTCGCCACCGATAGCTAAAAGGTCGGTCGTTAAAGTATCACAAGTGAGCGTGCGTGCTGCGGGTATAGATACCACAGGTTGTGTCGTATTTCTGGTAATGATAACGTTTGCGGAAGCGGTACAACCGTTGCCTGCTGTTACGGTCACTAAATAAGTACCTGGCTGCGTAATGACTGCCGTACTTCCCGAGGTATTGCCTGACGGCGTAGGTGTATTGGGACTCCATCCCAAAGTAACAGCACCTGTGGTACTTGTACCGCGTATAGTGATATTAGGCGTAGCACAACTCAAAACAAAAGTATTGAGCGGAGTGATAGGTTGGAGGTCGGCGGTTGGTACGTTACCGTCGGAGGTAACCGTTACTGAACCCGTAGCCGTACAGAACGAAACTGGGTGTGTTACGGTAACAATATAAACACCCGACGAACCTACTATATTGGAGCAGCCTGGCGATAAGCCGTTGTCCCATGCGTAAGCGTTGCCCGCAGGCGTACTCGCACAAGCATTTACAGTGGTAGAAGACGAAGCACAGGTCAATTGGGTGACAGGTCCCATTACCACTACTGGCAATGTTAAGTTTTGAGTGATAACAATAGATGCGGTTCGCGTACAGCCCGTAGTAGGGTCTGATATGGTCACTGTATAAGTGCCATTAATCACTACTGCGGTATTAGCGGCAGATGAAACTACACCAGCGGGCCAATTGTACCCACAATTAGGGCAGAGCGGTGCGGTATTAACGGTAAGCGTAGCATCGTTATCTCTACAATTCACGACTGTTCTGTTTGCCACAATGGTAGGCGTAGGCGCGCTATTATTATTAACAACGGTAACAGAAGCGGTAGCCGAACAGCCGTTGCTTGGCGTCGTTACTGTAACGGTAAACGTACCTACACCGACGGTATTCGTTACAAAAACATGATTGATAGGGTCGGTACTCCATTTGTAAGCCGCGCCAGGAGGCGTGCTACACGCAGCGCTCACTACTACCGTAGGATTAGTACAAGTAGTAGAAGGCGCAGGGTCTATACACGCTACAGGCGGTGTGGTGTTTTGTGCTACTGTGACAGAGGCAGAGGCAGTACAGCCGTTACCGCCGCCCGCAGCGTTACCCGTTACCGTAACGGTATAAGTACCGCCCGCGCTCACCGTACCCGAGCAGCCGCCGATAAGCGGGGTACTCCAAGCGTAGCCATAAAAGGCAGGTGCGGCAGCGCAGTTCGTTTGCGCCGAAATCAGAGCTGCTGCGTCGCCGCAAGTAATGGTCGTAATATCAGAATTAGCATTGACCGTAGGTAATACCTTATCTTCGACGACGGTCACACAAGCGGTAGCGGTACAAGTAGTGCCGTTGGCAACGTTGCTAACGGTCACACAATAAGTCCCGCCTTTGCTTACCGTAATAATACCGATATTGCTCGCGCTGGTGATAGTACCGTTGGCGGTACTCCACGCATAACTGACTACGCCGTTGCCCGTAGAAGGCGTGGACGCATCGAGCTGCACGGTGGTTCGTGCGCAAGTGATGATTTGTGGTGGCGTGACGGCAGCCGTAACATTACAAGCCAAGCAAGCCAAAGTTACATTCACGGTATCTCTGGAAGTACAAGTACCGTCGCTGGCGGTCACTATATACAATACGTTGCTACCGTTCGGACCCGTAGGCGTAGCGGTTGGGTTAGCCGACGTAGCAGGTGCGATGACCTGACCCGCAGGCGTACTCGTCCATGCGTAGGTTATAGCACCCGCAGGCGGTATGATTTGGCACGAACGGAATATCATTACTGGGCGAGCGGTAGAAACCGTTGCGGTACCAAGTGTACACCCTACGGAGTTATCTTGACGCGCATAAGCCACAGAATTGAAAGTAGTAGGGCTGGTACGCACATGGTCATAGTTAGTAAAAGCAGTATTATCGTAGCACATTTGTACTACTATATTAGAAATACCGTCCCAACGATATACACTATTGAAGTTAAATACATTCGTACCTGCCACGGTGGTGTATGCGTTCGGGTTATAGACCGTAGTCAAACCTGCAACGAATGTGGTTAAAGCGTTTAAACTGGTACAACCCATACTAATGGTCATACCATTATAAGGTATCGTACTAGTTTTGGTAGTTATATCAAAGCTCAATCTATTAATCAGACCAGGCTGTACGCCTGCTGCCGTGAGTTCGGCGGCGGTGATAAGGTACTGTACCCGTCCGTCATGCCAAAATCCTTGGAAGGGCGTTCCCGCACCACCCGTAGTACTGGTATTAGTAGCAGAGGCTACGTTACCGATGATTCGCGTACCAAACGCACCTGAGCAAGCGGGTACAGGCGACGGCACACCGCAGGCGATAGGAATAGGCGGCGCAGGATTAGGGTAAACCGCGCTCAATGCAAGCGGTGGGTCGGTGAGCGCGCAATACGTCACGGTAGCGGGCGTAGCCGATACGGGCCCGTATGCCCCTACTATAATGGTGTCTTGTGCATTACAAATACCGTCTTGATACCGCACCGTAAATACGGTGGGCTGCGTGATGGTAACGGTTGGGTTTTGCGCGTTCGCATTGGGCGAAAAAGTCACTGGCGGGTTCGCCGACCATTGGTATTGTCCGCCCGGCAACTCCGTTGCTTGTGAGGTCAAGTTTAGCACCGTTGGCGCACCTCTACAAATTGTTTTTTTATTACTTCGTCCGTTCACCCCTTGTACGATAATGGTGATACCTCGAGTAGCCGAGCCGAATATCGGACAAGCGTTATCTCTAATACCAATCGCTAAGGTCGCCTGTCCGACGCTGTTAGGTCCGGGTGTCCAGGTAAAAGTTCCTGTTCTGGGATTAGTACCCGTAGTAGTAAATGTAGCACCTGGAAACGGTGCAGGAACTATACCCAAGTTGGTGGTAAAATTTATTACCTGAGCCGCATCAGCATCGGAGCCGGTAAGCTGCATACTAAACGTCTGCCCAGGGCATATCCGTATCTGTCCGTTCGGGAGCGTGGTACTCCCCGTCGAGGTGACTACTGGCGCGCTTACCGTAGGCGTGTTATTGCCTGCGCAGTTCACGACAATAAGCTGCACGTCGCGCTCCACCACACTTATCAGGATACCATTTCGGTACTCTCTTATTCGAATGGTCACAATACCTACCTGCCCTGCGGTAGGGGTAAGCCCAATAGTCCCCGTAGCCGAGCTAAAGGTAACGCCTGCGCCCGTAGTCGCCAAAGGTTGTGTAGGTGAAAGTGGGGCAGTGATAGGGACAACTGTAGTAGCAGTAGAGCGTGGATTTACCAACGAGTAAACGATAGAGTCGCCTTCTCCGCCACCATCTACCACACCATTATTGTAAGTAAAAGGTTGTCCTGCGCACAAATAAGGCACAGGAGGTGTGGTAAAATCGGGCGAGCCGTTGCCCGTTACATCTAAATTATTAAGCTGTGCATTCACAAAAAGATTGAAGCCCGAGGCATTAGCTGCGGTTGTAATCTGTGAATTGCGGCAACATTCCGAAAACGTAACCTGCCAGTCCCGACAGTTACTCGGAAAAGTATAAGTACCCGTATAGATGTATTGCTGAATGCCAGGTACAGTACCGCCGTTGCAGGTACTCGACCCCAAGCTACCCACACAAAGTGGCGTAATTTCTACGCCACCTCCTTGTGCCGTCATCTGTACTGTACCGCCTGCCGCACCGCCGCAGCCCGACGGACCCGCTAGCACGTTAAGCGTAGGGTTGGTAGGTGCGGCAATACCCGAACAGTCGCGGTAAAACGTGAGCGTAAAGTTGTAGGTGTTGCCACCTGCCCAAGTGAAGGTAAGGTCGCAGCCCGTAGCGTGCGAAGCCTTTGCGGTGTTGGCATTAAACAAAACAAAACAGCTTACGAATAATGCTGTGGACAACCAAGTGTAGAGGTTTTTTTTCATGTGGCTATAATTGTATATCATTATAATTTGGTTTATATAATATATTTACTCTGGGAATAAAAATCGATTGAAAAAGCGGCTAACACCAAAAACGGTGCTAATGTAGGCATTATTTTAAATTTAATAAAATAATTATTTGTAAAATAAAATGTAAAGCGTTTTCGAGCGACTGCAAAGCCCTGTGAAATAGTAGTAGAAAGTAAAAAAAACGATAGAAAAGTAAAAGACGAAACCAGTATCGTCCTTTACTTTAACTATCCGCATTTGTTTGGGTTACGAAAAAAGCGTAACCTTTAAGGAACGCGTCCAAAATAAGGTACTGTATGCTCGCTTGTCTTTTGAGCCAAAACTGCGTTAGATGGTTCACTCAAAATAACGCGACCAATGTCGCCTTATTTTTTCGTTCATGTTACGATGATAGGCAGCACTTCGTGCGTTCACTTCGTAAATGCGATTTAATATCGCTTTTACTTGTTCAGCCTCAAATCTGCCTTGTTTTGACTCAAAATCCTGCCCGACAATATTCAGTCCCTTATTCTCTCTTCATTCCTAAAAAAAGGTGTGTGTTTTCAAAAAGATTGTTTTCTTTGCTTGCAAAAGCCCTGCTGTTTTAGGAATGTATCCGAAGTAATTTAATTATCTTTCTACACATTCCTTAATCGTAATTAAACTGTTTTTTAGTATAATCATTGTGATAATACAATTAAAAAACATCAAATTAATAGGTTGGTTTTCATTAATCTTTTTTGATAGTACAAAAGTAGGCTAAGTGCTGTTTTTATGAAATTAGTGTTTTTAGCTATTTGTCGGTTTTTTTATTGTTATAATAAAAATAAAATAAACTTACTTTTAATGATAAAACAAATAATAATGATAATAATAATTGTACTAAAATAAATTAAAGCAATTAAATTTTATTATAAATAAAAAAAACAATATATAAATTTGGTATAAAAAACATATATTGTCTTTTTTATTTATTTTTTTATAATTAATAAAAATAAATATTTGTCATTTTTAAGTGAAAAAATATTGTTTTTTATCGTTTTTTGGAGCGTTATCTTTTAAGATGGCTGCAAATGCGCCGCGAGTTTTTTATCCCAAAGCCGCAAAGTTTTTTTAGCCGCAAAGTTTTTTCTTTTTTAAACGCGGAGAAGCAGAGCAACAAAGAGGCAGAGTGAGCAAGGTTTTTTATTAGTACTGCTATCGTGTGGCTCTAAACCGCCCATTCGTGATGGTTGCCGTTGCGTTAGTAGATTGGTTGCGTACAGTCCCCGAGTAAGTGCCGCGTATTTCTGTTGCGGTAACGCTCGTTGTAGAGATAGTACCGCTAACAGGATAGTAGTATTTATTTTGTATGTAGATATTAAAACGTATGGGGGAAGTTCCGAAAGGGTCGGTCGCTACCGTCTTGCGAACTGTACCATATATTTGTACTAAACTATTGGATGAGTATAAATAGCTAAGGTTAGTTCCACTACTGTCCCTTGCTGTTGCAGAAGGGAAAACGACGCGTTGATTAGTGAAGCCGTCGCCATTGATGGTAAATTCATTGTCTTGCGTAATACCCGAAGTGTTGCCGCAGAGCGTTAGTGTACCCACATCGTAAGTACTTGCCGTACCGATAGCGACCGTAGTAGTATAAAAATCGTCCAAGCCCGTTGCACTTACAGTCGGATTGCTCCCTAATTGTGAAGTACACAAAGTAACACTGAAATTTCCGTTGGCATCAGGGTAGGTCATGTTATTGGCAACCAAAATACTTGCCACAATGCCAATTTGACCATTACAACCTTCTATATGTCCTGTAATCGTTTTGAATGATGTGCCTGTCGGACAGCCAACATTTACATTACCCATATCAAATACCTGCCCAGTTGCAAGGGCGTTCACCGAAACGGTATAGTTAATTGCATTGACACCACAACCAGAGCTATAAGAGGAAAAGGTAACAGTAAAGGCTATCCCCGAGGCTACACCACCTTCAAAATATCCATCGCCATCTGTTGTACCATGTCCACGCGTTGCAGACCATACCTGCAAATTACTTACAGGATTGCCATTACAGTCCAATACACGTCCTTTTATGGTCGCACGCGGTCCTTGAAAGTCGCAGTTCCACCAAGTAAAATGCGCGACTTCGGCGATATAAGTATTGCCTTGTTTGGTGGCGATGCCTTCCTCTTTCCATACGCCCGTTGCCTCGTCCAAATACCAAAGCGGAATGGTGGCAGGTGCGTTTTGTGTCGCCGCAATCGGCGATTTAATCGTTGCTTTTTTGCCGTTGAGCTGCAACGGCGCGCCCGAAGGCGTGGTTAGCAACACTTCCATCATGCCATAAGTAGCGAGCTGTACGGTTGCGCCTTGTGCGGTTTGAGCGACCATTGTACCAGGTGCGATGGCAGAAAAACGTGGTGTAGCGATGTTCACATACCGCGCCGATACCTGCACTTGTCCCGTGTACGGGTTGCCCGCAGCGTCTTTGTAGCCGTTGGCGGGCAGCGCGACCGTTGCGCCTTGCGTACCCACATTGACGGTTGCGCCAGCCGCCGCACTAAAATTAGATAAAACCGTTTTGGTTTGTAAAACCAAAGTCGTTCGCGCTACTTTATTGGCTGTGAGTTCCAATAATTGTAGGGTTTTGAAGTAGCCGCTTGGCGCGCACGACACCACCGATTGTACGGGTAACGAAGCGTTTTTGAGTATAAACACACCCGCAGCGTTGGTTTGTACCGTTCTTCCGCCTACATTGACGGTCGTGTTTGCCAAAACCGTACCGCTTTCGGTAACGACTTGCCCGATGATGCTCGTCGTTACCATCGCCACTGTTGGATTTTGTGGCGCGACGGGCGTGTCGTCCATTGGGTCTTTTTTACAGCCAATCGTTGTGACGGCGAAGGTCGCTACAAGGGCGAAGAGGACGGTGCGCAAAGTTGCGCTAAATAGGTTGGTCATGATAAAAAAATTGAAAAATGAATGATACGTTAAGTTGAAAACGATATTAGAAAAATTGGTTTTGATTATTCCTTTTTGATGTTACAAAGGTAGGCTAAGTGGCAGTTTGCTGAAATTCGTATTTTTAGCTGTTTGTCGTTTTTTTATTGTTATAATAAAAATAAATAAAGCCGTTTTATAATTATAAAATAAATAAAAATTATAATAATGATTGTAATAATATATTTAAAAGAAATTATATTTTAATTTTATAATAAAAAACAAATATAAAAAATTTACTAAAAATATGATTTGTCTTTTTTATTTATTTTTTTATACTTAATAAATATAAATATTTGTCATTTTTAAGTGTAATAATATCCTTTTTGCCCTTTTTTGTGTTTATCACATCAAATCATTGCGTACCTTTCGGATAAATATTTGAAATAAGAAAGACTTTTTATTTGCGTAGCAATAAAAACACCGCCTCTCTGCGTTTAAAAAAGAAAAAAACTTTGCGGCTAAAAAAAACTTTGCGTCTTCAAGTTTTAAAAAACCGCTCTGCATCTTTGCCTCTTTGCTTCTCCGCGTTTAAAAAAGAAAAAAACTTTGCGGCTAAAAAAAACTTTGCGGCTTCAAGTCTTAAAAAAAACTTTGCGTTTAAGAATTTCTTAAATAAATAACAAGTCCAAAACCATGAAAACCATGAAAAATATCCTTTTCGCGCTTACTATTACTTTGCTAACCGCAAATTGCGCACAAGCCAACGACGCGTGGCGCGCCAAAATAGACCCTGCCGTCGCAAAACTGCTCAAAAGCAAAGGCACAGCCGATGTACTCGTCACGCTCACCGCGCAAGCCGACCTTAGCGGCGCGCAAAACCTAACGACCAAAGAGGAAAAAGGCGCGTATGTATATCAGCAACTCACGCAAACCGCCCAAAATACACAAAGCGAACTGCTCGCTACGCTCGCCGCCGAAGGCATCGCGTACCGCTCGTTTTGGGCAGTAAACGCGGTTTGGCTCTCTGCCG
>JAYWGJ010000003.1:0-11418 GCA_043778315.1 Saprospiraceae bacterium
ATAACCCTCGCGAGCATCAAAAAGTTTATTGCTTACAGCTTATTGTTTACAGTCAAATAACCCTCGCGAGCATCAAAAAGTTTATTGCTTACAGTTCACAGCTTACCGCTTCATATAAATGAAAATACTCTTTATCACACATTACGCCGACACGCTTGGGGCGAACCGCTCGTTGCTGCACCTTCTCGAGGGCTTGCGCGGCGCGTCGTACAATGTGGAGGTGCAGGTGTGGTGTCCGCGTAGTGGGCGGTTCACCGAAGAGTTGGCGCGGCGCGGCATCGAGTACCGAATACTGCCGTTTCCGAATGCGTATTATACATTTCGGTCGCTCGGATTGTATTTATTTCCGTATAAATGGTGGCTCATACACCAAAATTTTCCTAAATGGACAGCAGAACTTGCCGAATGGCAGCCCGATGTGATACATTCTAATAGCGCGGTCGTGATTTTGGGTGCGATAATAGCCGAAAAACTCAATATTCCGCACGTTTGGCATACACGGGAGTTCGTTTGGGAGCATTATAAGATGGTTTCGCCGATAAAAAAGGATTTTTTGCACCGATTGCGGCAACAAGCGGCTGCGCACGTCGCTATTTCTGATTGTGTCAAACAGCGCGCTTTTACCGATTTGGACAGCCAAAAAAACACTATTTTTACGGTATATAATGGTATTGGCACAGCAAAAAAAATAGCTGAAAATTATAATGATATAACAACTGCAACAGCCGAAAAATCCACTACTCAAAAATCTACTACTCAAAAATCTACTACTCAAAAATCTACTTTTACGTTCCTCAATATCGGTTTGTTGCACCCCGCAAAAAAGCAAATGGAGGCGTTGCGCGCCTTGCGCATCGTGCGAAAAAATATACCGTTGTCGCAGCCGAATGTACGTTTATTGATAGTCGGAAAAGGGCGAAAAGGCTACGAAATGCGTATGAAATTGTACGTTTGGTGGCATAATTTGAGCAAATCAGTCGATTTTTTGGGTTTTATGGCTTCGCCTAACGTGGCGTATCAACGCGCCGACGCGGTGTTGATGTGTTCTGAAAACGAAGCGATGGGACGGGTGACAGTGGAGGCGATGGCGCAGGGCAAACCCGTGATTGGCAAAATTAGCGGGGCAACGCCCGAAATCATACAAGACGGCGTAAACGGTTTATTGTACGCTAAAAATGAAATTGATTTAGCAAAAAAAATGCTAATTTTGATAAATAATGATATTAATACCAACAAAAAAATGATTGAAAACGCCTACGAAACCGTTATAAATAATTTTACAGACGAGACGTATATTAGTAAAATGTATGCGATTTTTAAAAATGTGATAAAGTGATTTGGTTCTTTGAGAATTTTTGTGGTCGGCGCGTAACGGCGTGCGGGTTTTAACCCGCATTCATCTTGTTTTGTGCGGGTTAAAACCCGCACACCGTTAAAAATTACAAAACCAATAATTTAACAATAATAATTCCAAAATCATGACCCCTAAAATTTATTTCGCTGCCTTTGCAGCCGTCGCATTATTCGCAAGTTGCGACAAAACGAAACCCGCAGTTGGCGCGAACAGCGCAACAAAAATAAGCCTCGAGGCTGCCCTAGCAAGCGAAGACACGCTTAATGAGGCGCAACGCTGTATGTTGCATACGCAAAAATATACGTTCACCGAAAAAGAGTCGTTTGATAGATGTTTTGCGATGACCGTGACGCGCAAAAACGGCACACCGATAGTGTTTCCGAAAGAGGTACAAGCAGAGTTGGACTGCGTAGGCAGCGCGTTTAGGTTTTTCGGCGACCGCTATATCGTATATTCGGCTGGCGAAAACGTCAATATTTTTGACCTCGAAACGGACAAAAAATTACTGCTATTTACCAATTTTAAAGACATACAAACGAACGCTACGGCGATAAGTCCAGACGGCACTAAACTGCTGTTTGTCAATGTATTATACAATAAAGAGGCGCGGGCGAAATCGGATTATAAAGAAGATACGCGCATTCTAATCGTCAATTTTGACGCTGCCAAATTTGCCGTTGCAGGCAAGCAAAAATTTGACCGCAAGGTAGATTGGGTGAACTCGGAGGGCAGTATGGTGAACTCGAAAGACTGCGTTTTTGTGGATAATAATACCATCAAATACCGCGAATTTCACGCGGACGCAGACGGCTTTTCGGACGGAAAGGGCAGTTTTGTGACGCTGGCGTTAGGCGCGGTGCAGTAGCGGAGGTTTCTCCCTCAATCCAAATTTTTCAGCCGCTCGCTGAGGCGCGGGTGCGTCCAAGACCACTGCTCCAAATAGTGGTCTATTGCTTCATTGAGTTCGTTCAGCGCGGTTTGCATCGTGCTGTTGCCTACGGCTTTACCGCTATATCGGTCTGCTTGAAACTCAAATCTATCCGAAAATAATTTGATAACAATCATCTGTAAAGACACAGTTATACCTGCCCAAACAGCAGCAGCAAAATCACGCGGTAGCGGAATATAAGGCGCAAGGTATGCTGCTCCTAAAATAAGTAAAACAAAATATATATAACTAATAAGCATAAAGCGATTGACGTGCCGATGCCACAAATGCCCTGCTTCGTGACACAAAATAGCGTTTACGCTTTCGGTAGAAACCTTTTCTACCAAATTATTTTCTATTATAATAATGTTCAAAAAAGACGCGCCGAATGCCCACGCGTTGATGGATTTGTTGTGCGCCAAAAAAACTTTGGCTTTGATGCCTGTAAATTGCAGCACTCGCGCCTCCAATTCTGGCATTCTCTCCACTTTCCCCGATGCGTAAACGTACACTAATGGGGAGACGATAAAAAATGACACTACGCTCACCATAGGTAGTAAAAGATAGAATAAATAGGGTTCATTACCTAATAGGTATATAATTATATATACAATGGTCTGTAATAGGTACATAATCAGCACATTATATAGTGTTCCCTTTATTCCACAAATAATAAACGGATTTTTGGCAATAATACTTAGAAATAATAATACTCCTACTTGTATTAATGCAATTTCAAAGCAAAATAATAGGGATTCCATAATAAAGTAATATCTAAAAATATTTTTAAAAAGTACGTACTTCTAAAACCTACGGTTTCAGCGAATTTATCGTTTGCGCGGCGATAATCCTATCGCAACGGTCGCCCCACGGCTTGTAATACACCACAATAATATAGTCGTTTTCGGTCTCGAAATAGTCGCCTTCTAAGCGCGACGTGTTTATTTCGTTGCGCAAAGCAGGGTCGTCCGTAACCGTATTTTTTACGGCATACATATAATTATGAAAGCCCTGTTTGAGCGGCAAGGTCAGTTCGTAGTCGTGCGTACTCGTGTTATATTGCATTTTGTTTTGGTCGTTACACGCCCAATTCGTTAGTCCGCCAAACACATACACGTCCGCGCCGTTCAGTTCGGCAGCCGTCGCTAAGGCAAAATGCGTGTTCACATAATCCGCTTCTGCGTCCCAATCGTCAAATTGCTGCACTTTTATGACCGATTTGCCGTTCGCGTCGAGCAGCGCGTCGTAGCCGTTCTCGCGGCGCGGGTTGTTGCGAAAGCAAATCGCCTCGATGCCGTCGTCCGCGCCCTCCAAATGATGCACGCCTTCGCAAGGGTTGCGCACCGACGTGAGGTCGAGCCGTCTAAATTCTTTACCCGCAGGAAAAACAATTTTGTCTTGATAATCATAAACGAGTTGATTTTCTACTTGAAAATTCGGTTTCAGGTTCGTCAGCGCGTTGTCCCATCTGCCATTTTGCAGCACCGTCACCTGCACCTCGCGGTCGGGGTTGCGGATAACCGTACCCTTGTAGTCCACCGTAAAATCGATTTCTTGGTGCGTTCGGTTTTTGCCCGCGCCTGCGGGTACGGGGAATTTGCTGCTGATGCGCACGCGCGGCTCTACCACCATAAAGCGGCGGACAAAAGCGGGCTTATCCTCCGCGCCGTCCACATACACCTTCACTACATAGTTGCCCGAGCGTTTGATTTGACTCATCGAGTTCGGCAAATTGATTTGGTAATGCACATAGCTGCGGTAGGTGCGTGCCGAGTTTTTGTAGTTGCGAAACTGGTCGGTCGCGAAGCCATTAATGTACTCCATTTCGTCTATTTCGCTGCGCGTCCAATCGGCGTTGCAAAGCTGTATTCTATAATTATAATTCTTGAAATCGTTGTCGCGGTCGTCAAACGAAAGGTCTAAACCGCCCGCGCTGCCCAAATCCATAATCGGATAACTGAGTACGATATTCGGAATAGTGAGCCGAACCGAGCCAATATTGGCAGCCGTACTTTCTAGTATCGCTTGTGCTAATATATTGGTTATAAATACATTAGTTATAATAAAAATAAAAATACATTTTTTGAAATTCATTTTTTTGTTTTAATGATGATAAAATAAATGTGTATATTTTGAATTGGATAAGTTCGTTTGCGAACCCCTCGAGGGCAGAGCTGGTCAGTTTTATTTTTACACCACGAATTACGCGAATTTCCATAAATTTTGATGATTAGATAATTTTAATTCCACCAATTGTTTGAGTAAAAAATTGAAAATTTTTTACTCAAACAGCGAAATTTACAAATTACGCGGTTAAAATTCGTGAAATTAGGTTGATTTTGATAATTTTAGAATAAAAATTATCAAAATATTGGTGAAATTAAAAACCGTCCACAGATAGAATTAGTGGAAATTCGCGTAATTCGTGGTAAAGTTTTGGACTACCGACTACCTCTGCCCCTTGAGGGTTCGTAAACGTTAGATATAACTACCAATTCATGTTGTAAAATTAAATTAAAAATAAGCAATAAAAGAAACATTAACCAATCAATAAATATTTTTACCTTTGCTTGATGCAACGTACAACCGAAACCGCGTCGAAATATCGGCATTTAGAACAAATGTCGGTCGCCGAACTGATTAGCAATATCAATAAAGAAGACCAAACCGTGCCGCTCGCGGTAGCCGCCGCGCTGCCACAAATAGAGCGGCTCGTACACGCCGTAGTGGCTTGTATGCGGGCTGGCGGACGCTTGTTTTATATCGGCGCAGGCACGTCGGGGCGACTCGGTATCGTTGATGCGTCGGAGTGTCCGCCTACGTTTGGCGTGCCGCAAGGCATGGTTGTGGGCATCATCGCGGGCGGCGACACGGCTATCCGCAAAGCCGTCGAGTTTGCGGAAGACGACACCGAACAAGCCTTCCGCGACCTCTTGGAACACGACGTAAATCCGCTCGATATAGTGGTCGGCATCGCCGCGTCGGGCAGTACGCCTTATGTGGTGGGTGGCTTGTCGCAATGTCGCGGGCGCGGTATCGCGACGGCGTGTGTGGTGTGCAATGCGGGTTCGGCAGTGGCGGAGGTCGCCGATTTTCCCGTTGAGGTAGTAGTTGGCGCGGAGTTCGTGACGGGCAGTACGCGCATGAAATCGGGTACGGCGCAAAAGCTCGTTTTGAACATGATAACGACCGCCGCTATGGTACAGCTCGGCAGGGTGCAAGACAATAAAATGGTAGATATGCAATTGACTAACAACAAGTTAGTGGATAGAGGCGAACGTATGATTATGGACGCTACGGGCGCAACGCAGGCAGAAGCAGCCGCCTTATTAGCGGAGCATGGCAGCGTCCGCGAAGCGGTAAACGCGTGGAATAAGAAAGCGTAAGGTCTGATTATTTATGCGTAATCCATATCGATACTCGACAATTCAGGATATTTTCCTTTATCGATAAGCGGCTTGTAAAACGCCATAATTTCGCGCATATCTTTATCCATATCACCAGAAGGGTATATCATTTTGCCGATGCCCGCTTCTTTTTTGGTGAAATCGCAGTACGCCAAAGCGATAGGAACACCCGCGCTCAATGCGATATAATAAAAACCGCTTTTCCATTTGGTGCGTAGGGCGCGCGTCGCTTCGGGTGTGACGCAGACCGCTATTTCGTCGTGTTCTTTGTAGAGTTGCGCCATCGCGTACACCATGTTCGGACGCTCTTCGCCCGCCGCACGCGGACGGCGGTTGATAGCGATGCCGCCCACAGTCCCGAAAAAAAGATTGAGCGGAAACCGCATCATACTATCTTTTATGGTAAACCGAATGGGTACGCGCATGAGTTTGAACGCCCAAAACGCATAGAAAAAATCCCAGTTGGAGGTGTGTGGTGCTGCAATAATCAAGAATCGGCGGAGGTCGGCGGGTACTACACTTGTCCATTTCCAGCCCAGCAGCCAGTACATTAGTCGCGCTATTTGATACATTTTTATAATTTGAATTATGAAATGGAATTATGACTAAACCTATAAGGTTTTTAAAACCTTACAACTTTGTACGGTTCGCTAGTTGCGCCAAGCCAATACTGCTGCATACGCCCAGCCAGCGATAAAAAACAGCCCGCCAATCGGCGTAAGCGCGCCTACCCATACGCCCGAAAATCCGTGCAGGTCGCGGGTAGCCAATACATAGATAGAGCCACTAAACAACACGATGCCGATGCTGAACAGTACGCCTACGCGACCGAGTGCGGTACGGAGCGTCGCGTCGGCGTTTTGTTGCCAAACGCCAATAAAAATAAGCGCGAGCGCGTGGTAAAATTGGTAGCGAACGCCCGTCTCGAAGGTCGCTAATCGCTCAGGTATCAACAAGTTTTTGAGTGCGTGCGCCCCGAACGCACCCAAAATAACGGCTATCATTGCGAAAACGCAACCAATAAAAATATTTTTTTTCATCATAATAATATTAAAATGCAAACATAAGATAAGCCTCTAACCGTATTTTGGTTAGAGGCTTATGCTATTTACCTGCAAAGGTAAGTATCTGAACTAAATTAGTCTATATTATTTTATCTCCACTCTAAAAAAAGTTTAACCCTACGTTTTACTACGGTTTTAACTTTTTTCTGTCGTTCCCGATAATACAGACTAATTTAAAACATATATAAGTGTAAAAAATTTGTAATTTAATTTATTTGCGAATTATCTGCGACCGCGTCCGCCGCCGCCGCTACTTCCGCCGCCGCCGCTACTTCCGCCGCCGAAGCTTCCGCCACTGCTGCGTCCGCCGCCGCCGCTACTGCGCGGTGCTTCAAACGTACTTCTGCTTGGCTGCGACGATTGGTACGTCGGTTGTTGGCGTGCTGGTTGCTGATACGTCGGTTGCTGGCGCGCAGGTTGCTGATAGGTAGGTTGCTGACGTGCAGGTTGTTGGTACGTCGGTTGTTGGCGTGCAGGTTGTTGGTACGTCGGTTGTTGGCGTGCTGGTTCGCTGCTGCCAAAACTTCCTCCGCGTCCTCCGCGACCGCCGCCATTATTTCCGCCGTTATTGTAGGTTGGTTGCTGGCGCGTTGGCTCTTGGTAGGTAGGTTGTTGGCGCGTAGGTTCTGTGCTTCCGCCACGAGTACCGCGTCCGCCGCCATTGTCGTAAGTCGGTTGTTGGCGCGTAGGCTCTTGGTAGGTAGGTTGTTGGCGGGTAGGCTCTATGCTTCCGCCGCGAGTACCACGAGTTCCGCCATTATTTCCACCTGTAGTGGTTGGCATTCCACCGTTATTATTCACAGGTTCGCTGCCGCCAAAACTACCGCCTCGTCCGCCGCGAGTGCCATTATTTATGGTTTCGGGTTGTTGGCGCGTAGGCTCTATGCTGCTGCCGCGAGTACCACGTCCGCCGTTGTTCACACCTGTACTACTTGGTATGCCACCGTTATTGTTCGGTATGCCGCCCGTATTGTTTATCGCTCCGTTGTTGCGTGTGCCGCGAGTAGTTGTGCTGCTGCCCATACTCGTGTTTTGTGGTGTAGTACCTGTGGTGCTATTGGTAAGCGACGGGCGACCGTTTGCACGACCGTTACTGTTGCCGCTATTGCGCACGCCCACGCCGCTTGTGGTATTGCTCGCCATATTGGTACGCGGACGATATACCCTGTTGTTCGCGTAGCCCCAACGGTTGCCACCCGCGCCATCGTTAAAACCATGCCAGTAGCCCTGATTGTAGCCATTATTGAAACCACGATTGTAGCCGCCCCAGCCGCCGCCGTAGCCCCAGTTGTTCCAGCCGCCGCCGTAGCCAAAGCCGCCACCACCCCAGTTGTTCCAGCCGCCGCCGTAGCCAAAGCCGCCGCCGCCCCAATTGTTCCAACCGTTATTCCAGCCAAAGCCGACGTTAGGATAAAAGCCACAGTTAAAGACCGAAACAGGCGCGAACCAAGGGTCGTAAAAAACAGGGTCGTAGATATTGCTATAATAGCCGAAGCCACGATAGCGG
The DNA here is from genome assembly GCA_043778315.1 of Saprospiraceae bacterium. GTDB lineage: Bacteria > Bacteroidota > Bacteroidia > Chitinophagales > Saprospiraceae > JBEEMU01. Next base: position 8,261 of record JAYWGJ010000003.1, read on the forward strand.
TTGTGCCAGCGACGTACCCGCGACGAGTAGTAGTAGTTCGAGTTGTCGTCATCGTCATCATAATAATTATTATTGGTGACGTAAGTGTTGCCGTCGTTGTCGGTCGTCGCGTTGCTGTTATTGGCGTAGCCGCCGTTCGCCGTTTGTTGTTGGTTGTTGTCGTAATTCGTATTGTTGTTGTTGGTACTCGACGTGGACGGGTCGTAATATACGTCGTCGTAGTTCTGAGCCGCCACATTGACCAAAGCCGCTATTGCGACAAGCAGCGAAGTGAAAATATATTTTTTCATGATTTTATATTTTTAATATTGTGAAAATATTTTTTATAAATGATTTTTTGTAAATGATTTTTTTATCTGTTTCTAATTATGATACAAATGTACGACCATACACTATATATATACAATAGATATTGAGCGAACGGCAAGCAGTATCGAGCTAACGGTCAAATTGATTGTTTTTTGTATTCGCATATCAATTTATGCTATCGGTGACAAATGTATAACAAAATTACAGCAAAAAAACTGCCAATTCACAATTTTTTTTTTGTTAAAGTTTAGTTTACCTACCTATCTTTGCAACCAAAAAAATAAACATTCTTATTCACATGAAAAATAATATTACAATTTTGGTATCCGATATTCGTTTTTGGATATTATTTTTCTTTGCGTTGCAACTTTTTCACTGCACCCTTCCGCCCATCGAGATTGGTCACGCCTGGCGACAATGCTACACGCTGTCGGTGGCGCGTTATTACTACGAACATGGCGTAGATTGGTTGTACCCGCGTGTGACGCATCGCGGCGCGAGCGGCGGCGGTGTTGCGGGCTGCGAGTTTCCGTTGCTGAACGCAATAATTGCTTATTTGGCGCATATTTGGGGCTACAACCATTGGTTTGCGCGGGTCGTAAATATGGCGATATCGAGTACAGGTATTTATTATTTTTATCGCGTTTTGCGCGAATTTGTCGAGCCTATTTTTGAGCCTATTTTGGAGGTTGAAAACAAAGAAAAAACACCTTATTATAATACCAATTTAGCGTTTTTCGCTACCATATCGATGCTCTCTTCCATCTGGTTCGCGTATTCGCGCAAAACGATGCCCGATACATTTAGCATCGCTTTGGTACTAATAGGATTGTATTATGGGTTGCAATATGCGTATCGACAAAAAATAACACACCTCTTGCTGTACGGGTTTCTCGCCGCGCTCGGCGTACTCTCCAAACTGCCCGCCTTGATGCTACTTGCGCCCTTGCTCGTACCGCTGCTCGATGCCCGCGTCGCGCTGCGCCCCAAAGTTTTTTTATTAGCAACAAGCGCCGCCGCTTTCGGACTGGCTTTTGCATGGTATTTTTACTGGGTGCCGTACTTGGTCGCTACTTACCAAAACCCTTTGTTTTTCCCGACTGCACTCGGTCAGGGCTTGTCGCAGATAAGCCAAAATGCGCATTTGACCTTAGAGCGATTTTACGCTACCGCGCTGTTTAGCTACATCGGGAACGCCTTATTGCTGTTCGGTTTGTGGGATTTGTGGCAGCGCAAAAACAGCGCGATAGGTGTAAGTCTCGCAAGTATATTCGCAATATTTATTTTTTATATGCTCAAAACGGGCGAAGTTTTTTCACACCACGTTTATTATATCGTTCCGCTCGTACCCGCGATGGCGTTTTTGGTGGGCGTAGGTGCGCGCCGATTGCATCAATACAAACCGATATTTGCCTTCGCCGTTGTTGCGATTATGGCAATAGAAGGCATAGCAAATCAGTTGGGCGATTTTTATGCTGATAAAAATAGTGTGAGTTTACTTTCTTTGGAGGCGTTAGCCGATAAATATACACCGAACAAAAACGAAGTGGTAATGGTGACAAGTAGTATGTCGTTGTGTCCTACACAAGCCTATTTTTTGCACCGAACCGCGCTAACTATCGATAATAATACGTTGAATAACAACGAGATACGAAATTTGGCGACAGCAAACAAAATTAATACGCTCTATGTGGATAAGCATAACGGGACTAATCGACTTGATTTTCGGATACTTTACGAAGACGATTACACCATAATATATAGTGTGAATACTGGTGTGAATACTGGCGTGAAATAGAGATATGAAAATAAATTTAATTTTTTTGAACAAATATTTTTTTATATGAAAAAGAGTCGTACCTTTGCACCGCTTTTAAGAGGTAACGAAAGAGGCGAAGGAAGGTAAAAACGTTTACTTTTTGATTTGGTAGAATAAAGAAAAAGGGAGTGCGCCGAAGTCGGAGAGTCGGGGCAGACTGTAAATCTGTTGTTAACGCTGAGTAGGTTCGAATCCTACCACTCCCACACAGTAAACTAAAACGGTTTTTATTCTTGTAATAAAAACTGAGTAGAAGCGGAAGTAGCTCAGCTGGTAGAGCGTCAGCCTTCCAAGCTGAATGTCGCGAGTTCGAATCTCGTCTTCCGCTCTTTAAAAGCTGCAGTTGGTTTTAAGTTCTTTTTCAAAGTTGCTATTGTGGTAACTTTGTTTTTGTCGTAAATCAAAGGCTGATGTAGCTCAGGGGTAGAGCACTTCCTTGGTAAGGAAGAGGTCGCGGGTTCAATTCCCTTCATCAGCTCTAAAAGTACCAAATTTAGTTGTAGGTGATTGTGTTATAAATATTGTTTTATAATCATGTTGCAACTCAAAAAACTTTTTATAGTAAATTAATACATAACGTAAACTTCATAAAATTTAATTTTCATTCCGATGGCAAAGGATACATTTAGTAGAGACAAACCTCACGTTAACGTAGGTACAATTGGTCACGTCGACCACGGTAAAACAACATTAACCGCAGCGATTACTTCGGTATTGGCAGGTAAAGGTTTGGCTGAGAAAAAAGATTATGATTCAATCGACGCAGCTCCGGAGGAGAAAGAGCGCGGTATCACAATCAACACAGCTCACGTTGAATACCAAACAGTAAATCGTCACTATGCACACGTCGACTGTCCTGGACACGCCGATTATGTGAAGAACATGGTAACGGGTGCGGCTCAAATGGACGGTGCTATCTTGGTAGTAGCGGCAACTGATGGTCCGATGCCACAAACTCGCGAACACATTCTTTTGGCACGTCAGGTTGGTGTACCTAAAATTGTTGTGTTTATGAACAAAGTGGATTTGG
>JAYWGJ010000004.1:0-3761 GCA_043778315.1 Saprospiraceae bacterium
TCGGCAAAAGCGGTACAACCACCTTGTATTGCGTAGAAAAATGAGCTATTAATGGCTCAAAATTGCTCAACGCACCAAATAATCCGTGTAGCAAAAGCAAAATTTCGCCTTCGCCGACCTCGACGTACTTATGTGCGCCGTCTTGTTTGACCGTAATATCCATGTTTTTGTAAAAAATTTTTGACGTTTATTTGTTTAATTAATGTAATTTAACTAAACTCGTTACGGCAAAGATACACAAGAATTTTATAATTGCAATAAGTATCTTATAATTAGCTTATGACTATCAATTTCTATTTTTTGTATAAAACTAAAAATAATTAAAAATATTTTTATCATAAATACAACTATAAACATTTGATTATCAATATTTTATAATAATAAACATTTGTTTTTGCAAAAAATAAAATAATATTATCTAAGTATTGGAATTTATTTGACCGAAATGATGTTATTTTTACAATTCTATTACAATTCTACTTTTTCTTTGAAAATTTAGTATTTTACAATTTCAAAAATTCAACCTATAATTTAAAAATTCAACAACTTATGTTTTATGCTTTTTTAGGCTTATGCGTCGCCTTCTTTTTTGCCACGTTCAAAACGGTGCAACAAGGCTCGATTGGCGTAGTAACGATGTTTGGTAAATACCAACGTATCCTTACGCCAGGACTTAACTTTGTGATTCCGTTTTTGGAGCGCGTGTGGCGCACCATCAGCACCCAGAATAAATCCATAGAGATGGATTTTCAGGCAACCACGCAAGACCAAGCGAACGTGTTTTTCAAGGCGATGTTGCTCTATTCGGTGATTGATGCCCAAGAGGAAACCATCAAAAAAGTGGCGTTTAAGTTCCTCGACGACCGCAACTTGATGACCGCGCTGGTGCGCACGGTAGAAGGGTCTATCCGTAGTTTTGTTGCCACCAAAAAACAATCCGAAATTTTGTCGCTACGCGGCGAAATAGTACAAGATGTGAAGGAAAACCTAGACCATCAGCTCGAGGAATGGGGCTATCACTTGCTCGATTTGCAGATTAACGACATCACTTTCGACCAAACTATCATGGATAGTATGGCGCGTGTAGTTGCGTCTAACAACCTCAAAGCGGCTGCCGAAAACGAAGGTCAGGCACTCCTTATCACCAAAACAAAAGGTGCGGAAGCGGAGGGCAATGCTATTCGTATTTCTGCCGAAGCCGAGCGCGTAGCGGCGCAATTGCGCGGACAAGGCGTAGCACTATTCCGCGAAGAGGTAGCAAAAGGTATGACGCAAGCCGCCAAAGAAATGAAGGAAGCGGACATCGATATTTCGGTGATTATGTTCTCGATGTGGACGGAATCTATCAAGCATTTTGCCGAAGTAGGCAAAGGAAATATGATATTTTTGGACGGCAGCACCGAAGGCATGCAGCGTTCTATCAAGCAATTAATGGGCTTGACGAGCGAATCTTACAACGAAATGACGCGCAAAGATGCCCGCGATAGCGGCAAATAAAATTTATTTTTCGCAGATTAGATTTATAAAAAGTAGCAATAGGACGTGTTCCTGTTGCTGCTTTTTTTGTTTATTTTTGATTATAAAGTTGTATCTTTGTTGTGTAATAAAATAATTTAAGCTCAAATAAATTAATGTCAGATATAATCCAATTACTGCCCGACTCTATCGCGAATCAAATCGCGGCAGGCGAAGTGATACAACGCCCCGCGTCGGTGGTCAAGGAGCTATTAGAAAACTCGATTGATGCCCAAAGCACTGAAATAAAACTGATAGTAAAAGACGCGGGACGTACCTTGATACAGGTGATAGACAACGGCTTAGGTATGTCGGAAACCGATGCGCGTATGTGTTTTGAGCGGCACGCCACCTCCAAAATAAAATCAGCCGATGACCTTTTCGCGCTCAACACCATGGGTTTTCGGGGCGAGGCAATGGCATCTATTGCCGCTATCGCACAGGTAGAAATGCGCACGCGCCTACACGCACAAGCCGTAGGCACAGAGCTACATATAGAGCATTCGCGAGTCATATTGCAAGAACCGACGGCGTGCGCAGCAGGTACGACCATCTCGGTTAAAAATTTATTTTTTAACGTTCCTGCACGGCGTAACTTCCTGAAATCCAATACAATAGAAATGCGCCACCTCGTTGATGAGTTTCAGCGCGTAGCGATGGCGTACCCAAATATTGCTTTTTCGCTGACGCATAATGGTACTAATATTTTCAATTTGGCGGTCGGAAATCTGCGGCAACGCATCGTTGGTATTTTGGGCAAAGAGTACAATCAACGCCTCGTACCCGTGCAGGAAGCGACCGACGTGGTATCGATAACAGGCTATGTGAGCAAGCCCGAATTTGCTAAAAAAACACGCGGCGAGCAGTTTTTTTTCGTGAACCAACGCTTTATAAAAAGTACTTATCTGAACCACGCGATTAGTACCGCTTTCGAGGCGTTGATTGCGCGAGACAGCTTTCCGTCGTTCGTTTTGTTTATCAATATCGACCCTGCGCGGATTGACGTGAACGTTCACCCGACCAAGCAAGAAATCAAATTTGACGACGAAAAACTGATTTATAGCTACCTCAAAGTCGCGGTTCGTTACGCCTTAGGTACTAATCAAGCCTTGCCGTCTTTGGATTTTGATGCGGATAATTCGTTTTTGTATCAAAATAACAATCAAAATAATAGTGCTAATATTAATAATGAAAATCAGCGCGACTCGAGTAATTCGCCTGCGAACGACGCACCGTTTCGAAGCAAACTAAACGCGCCGTCGTCGCCGCATCGCAGCGAAGAAAATATTAAAAGCCGCTTGTCATTTGGCTATAACTCAACCGACGACGCGGACAATAAAAACCGCGAGCGCGCTAATCTCCAAAATTGGCAATCGCTCTACAACGACTTAGACGCAGACACGCCCGACGAAGCCGCCGCGCCTACAAATATTGTTAGTAAATTAAACAATTCCACCGACGGCAGTTTATTGGGCGTACAGCCAATATCGCTACAAAAACCGCCATACCAATTACATAATAAATACATTATCAGTCACTTAAAGTCGGGTTTTTTCTTGATAGACCAACAAGCGGCGCACGAGCGAATTTTATTTGAGCAGTTTTTAGATGTGTTATCGGAAGAGCGCGTATCGTCGCAGCAGCTATTGTTTCCGCGAACGGTGACGTTTTCGGTTTCGGACGCGCTGCTATTCAAGGATTTATTGCCGTTTTTGAACGAAACAGGTTTCGATATTAGAGAATTTGGCAACTCGACTTTTGTGCTACAAGGCACGCCCGCGCACCTGCCCGAAGGCTGGGACGAGCAATCGGTGATGGAAAATTTGTTGGAACAATTCAAAAATAATACCGATTTGCACCTCAATATCAGAGAGCAGGTAGCGCGCACGATGGCACAGCAACAAGCCGTGAAGCGCGGGCAGGAACTCAATACCGAATCGATGCAACATCTGATTGACGAGCTGTTCGCCTGTCGCATTTCGCAACAATCGCCTACGGGCGCAAAAACGTATATCACTTACGAACTCAATGAAATAGAGCGATTATTTAGTTAAAAATGTGCTTTTAAATTTTATTTTTTTGCTTTGCGCAACAAAAAAACGTCCGCCTGCCTTCCTAATCGAGGCAGACGGACGTTTTTTGTCTGTATAAGTAGCTGAAATAAATTAGTTGTGATTATTTATCTACACTTGAAAAATAGCTTAAACCTACGTTTCACTACGTTTTAACTATTTTTCGGCGTTCCC
>JAYWGJ010000005.1:0-11306 GCA_043778315.1 Saprospiraceae bacterium
AAATAAGGTACTGTATTCTCACTTGTCTTTTGAGCCAAAACTGCGTTAGATTTATCGTTACGATGCTAGGCATCGCGCCTCAAATCTGCCTTGTTTTGACTCAAAATTCTGCGTGATAATATTCAGTACCTTATTTTTTTTCATTCCTTAGTTTTCTATTAGTTTAATTGTGGTTAGTAGTCTGCGAGTTTGTTCAATATCAAAATATCTATCTTTTATAAGCTCAATTTGATACCTGTTTGGTAAGTATATTCCCCATTTTGAAAAATCCAAAAGCGCGGGATTAGTCTGTAACAGAGTGGAAATATGAGTGTCTATGTTTGTAATTGGTAAGGATAAAAAACGCCATTTCGATATGAATTCTTGTTTAGATACATCAAGGTCAAACGAACTACTGCTGTCGTCAAGTGTATTTTTAATTCCTGCGATATTTAAAAGTAGCTGAATTGTTCTGTTTATTCGTGTCCCTGTGAATGTAAATAATTGAAGGTGTTTCTCTGTTATTAGCAGCGGTCGCTCAGATTGTACGTCTTTAATATTGAAAACAGCAAAGTCTTTACGCAGTATTTCAATTGCATCGCAACTCGGTTCGTCAAGAAAATCGTATTCGGTTTTGGAATAGAGTACTTCAAGCATTTTCTCTCTTATTTTTTGATGAATAATAGCTCCACCACCATAAAACATTGGTTTTTTGCCGTCTTTTGTTGGTATTACTTCTATTTTTTTTGACTTATGGTCAATGAATTTTATTTTCCAAATTTTAGCAGCAAGTAATATGTTTTCATCTTCAATAATTTGAGGTGAAAAAGGGATTTGACCAATGGTGTTTCCTGCATTAACTACTTTGAAATTTTCTTCCGTTTTGAATACGCTATAAAAATCACGGCTGTTTACTACTTTTTCACCTTCTACACCAATGATTACTTCGTTTTGCAATTTTTCAAGAAAATCTATCTCGATTAAATGTTTAAGAATTTCGTCAATTTCTGAGTATTCCATTGCTCTAAACGTAGCATTTTCTTGGAGTTGATTTATTAATTCTGTCAGAATTATACCCGAATGTCCTTTGGTTATAGATAATGCTTGGTGAACCAAAATATCATAAGGTTTTTCATTTTTTTGTGGCGGCTCTATAAACCCCTCCTTGTACAAAAGCCAGCAAGCAATTGATTGAAGCAAACTGCATTCATTGGTGGCGTACAAATATAAATTACTGCGGTCTCCTTCTTTCCGACCGCTTCTGCCAACTCTTTGAATTAATGAAGCGATACTATGCGTTGCGTCAATTTGAACCACGGCATCAACAGCTCCTATATCAATACCGAGTTCTAAGGTAGATGTGCAGGCAATGCAAAAGTTTTGACGATTGTTATTCTTTGCAAAATATTCCACATATTCTCTCGCTTCTCTATCAACCGATGAATGATGCGAAAAATAATTTTGATGTCCTTTTACTCTGTCTGAAATCTTTCTAAGTTTTACAGCAACTTCTTCGGCACGACCTCTACTGTTTGGGAAAATTAATACTTTATTGTTTTTAGTCTCGATATATAAATCTTTCAAAAGTTCCAAAGAGAGTTCCTCATTTTTGTTTTTGAAATAAGGGAGTTCCTCATTTTTGTTTTTGAAATAGCGGAACAGTACATTAATTTCTTTGGCTGCTCTGTCCAATAAAACCTTTGTTTTAAATTCATCTCCAGTAAACTTTTTAGCTTCGTCGTAATCGCCAATCGTTGCTGAAAGTCCAACAATACTAAATGAATGAGCATTTATTTTTTGCAGTCTTGATAAAATTGATTTTAGTTGAACACCTCTATCCGTTCCAATAAAGGAGTGTATCTCGTCGATAACAACATACTTTAAATTACAAAATAGATGTTTTACGTTGAAAGGTTTATTTACAAACATAGCCTCCAATGATTCGGGTGTAATAAGCACAATTCCGTTGGGCTGCTTGATTAATTTTTCTTTAAGTGTTTTGTTGGCTTCTCCGTGCCATTTGGTTACGGTTACATCAAGGTTTTTACACAGTTCTTCTATGCGATAAAATTGGTCGTTAATTAATGCAATTAGTGGTGAGATATAGAGTACTTGAACACCTACATCATTAAAATCAACTTTTGATAGTATAGGTAAAAATGCCGCTTCTGTTTTTCCAGAAGCAGTCCTTGATGCCAGAATAAAATTATCATCTGATGCTAAAATCCTAGCGATAGCAGCCGTTTGAATTGGTCGCAACTGCGCCAACCCTTGTCTCGAATAAATTTCCGTATCGGCTCTGAAAGTAAGTCATATGACATATTATAGTTCTTCGATACTGTCTAAAGAGATATCCTCGGGTCTCTCGTCTGAAATTTCAAGGTCTCCAAATAGTTTATTTTTATCTACTGTTGGGTTTTGTCGAATGATATTTAAGATACTTAAAAAGTCACGAATCACTTCTCTTGGCGTTAAAAACTCTACGGCTCCTGGTTTATTAAACAACTCCTCCATAAACTGCTGAATTTCGCTATCCGCTAACGAGATCTCCGTTTTATAATTGTAATCAAATATTGCTTTTAGTTTTTTGAGTAAAACAAATATCTCATTATGGTCAAGCGGTAACAAGCGAAGCACGGGTTGTGCAAAATCTCTTATTTCCGATGTTTCAAATTTATTCGTTGTGAGCCTTGTTTTTAAAGCCTCATAGCTAAAAAGCCCTCGACGCTGATTTTCTAAAAATTCCTTAGTTCCAGCAAAATTAAAAAACAGGTTAGACACCTTTCCCTGAAAACAATCATTGTATATCGTTAGTATCTTTTCATAGTTTTTTTCTCTCATGACCGATGTTGAAATTTTGTATAAGTTAACCGCTTCATCAAGATTTACCATAAACCCACTGTAACCCATACTGACAAAGAGTTTACAGAAATTTTTGAGCATATCATAATAATTAAGGTCATTTATAACCTCTCTAACGCCCAAGTCTTGCCGTGCTTCGGTTTTAGTCTTGTATTCTCCTTTTAGCCATTTTAGAGCGTTGCGTCTCAACTGTTCATCTTCTTTGATGTAGCCTTCATAATATTTCATTACAACCGTTCCGAAATCGAAACCGCCCACATCGGTGATTTCATTAATGGTTTTCATAATGTTGTGTTGAATTAGGTTCAGGTACTGCTCTTTACGAATATCGGTCAAAGAAATTTTATTTTCTTCGGCAGTTTTTACTATGATTTGCTCAATCCATTTTTCCAATAAGGTGGGCAATGCGCCGCCTTCGGGCTTTGTTTGAATAGAAACATTATCCATAATAGCAGAATAGAGGGCAACTCCCTTTCCGTCGTTGGAGTACAAACGATTGTCGGGTGTAAAGTCTGCATTAGCTACTACAAATTTCTGTTTTAAAGCAACCATATTGAGTAAATGAAGCATAAATGATTTGCCCGAGCCAAAATCGCCAATCCAGAATTTAACCATACTATGTCCGTTTTTCACATCTTCTAAGGCAGCTACCACTGCATTAATTTCTGCGGAACGCCCAACCGTAATATGTTGCACACCAATTTTTGGAACTACGCCACCAATTAAAGAATTAATAATCGCGGTAGCTTCTTTAGGTTTAATATTATTTATCATTTTGTGACAATGCTTTGAAAATAGTTTGTGTTAATGGTGTAATAGTCTTCTTCTTCCTCCTCAATCAATACGTCATCTAAAAACGCATAGCAGGTTTCATTGATGCTTTCAATTAATTGGTTTTTAAAAATACCTTTTGATTTTGCAAACTGCTCAACCTCACTTTGAAGGATGGAGAAGTTACTTTTCGCGAAAAGTTCTAATGCAGAAAGGTGTATTGGCGTAAAAGTTATATCACTAATAAATACGGAATTGCTTACGCCATCTCCTTTTTGAGTTATTGGTATTTGAGTTATTGGTATCTGTACTTCCTCGTTGTTTAGCTCTTGTGATGGTATGGCATTGTTTTCGTCTTCAAAGTCATCTTTTAAATACTCATTAAGCAGTTCAACTGTGCCAGAGTGCTGTTGCTGTACTTCTTTGATAGAAGCGGTATCGAGTTGAATTTTTTTGCGTTTAATCTCACAAATTTGGGCAACGCTTTTTAATGCTTTGTCTAAATTTTTGTTTTTGATTAATTCGCTGACAATCACTTCAAAGTCATGTAGCTGCTCCTTAGTTTTGAAGAAACTTTTTTGAATGGTTTTTGTGAGCTGTTTATTGGCAAAAGTTGCCGATTTTAAGTCGTGAAATAGATAGTGCATATATAGCGTAAGGGCAGTCTCTTTATCATAGTGCGCAATAAATTTCGATGCCTCAAAAAATATATTTTCAATGGAGGTGTTGTTATTGTTGAGTTTTCCAAGAGCGATAATAGAATCCATGAATTCCTTGGGTTTGTCCTTGTAATTGGTTGTTAATTCCTCAAACTTGATTTTCCAACGTTGTGGATTTTGCACATACAGTTCAATATCGGTAGCCTCATCTGGCGGGGTAATATTGGCAATAAAAACAGGCAATAAATCCAAGATTTTGGCAATTATTTTTGTTTCAAACGCTGCTTTAACCTCTGGTATTGTATAGATAATGTCTGTACTTATCTTACGCTTATGCCCGCAATACTCTCGTACCGCATTTTCGCAATGTTTAAGAATAAGCGCGTAAAATTCATTGGTTGTTGTTTCAATGCAATAGTTGTAGTTCTGACTGCCTTTTTTGTATTTAAAATGCTTTTTTGCAATTATATCTGCAACAGACGAAAACTGAACCTCAATGGAGGTTCCTTCCGTAAGGTACTTCGTTTCCAACGCATTAATAACAGAAATATAGAGTTTTAGCATTTCAACCCAACAAAACTCGACACTGCAAAAGTTATTACTCGGCTGCCAAATCTTGTTTAGGAGTTTAACCTCCTCCTCGTTTAGCTTTAGTTTGGTTTTATATTTAGTGCCAATTTTCCAATAATCATAATCTGTATCGTTCTTTGGATAACTGTATTTTTCCTCCGCTCTAAGTCTGGTAGCACCATCTTCATCACCGATGAACTCCATTTTTTGAATTAGAAATGAAACTCCATATGATTTTGTTTTAGGATAGTATTGCCCTAAAATTTTAAACCACGTTTCAAGTTTCAAGAGGTCTTTTTGATTGTCAAACTCATTCAAGAAATCGAATAATAAAATGAAAGCATAATTTGTATTTCCGACCAAATCAAAATATTCACCATTTAGAAAACTCTTTTTAAAAAAGCTATAAAACCTCTTTTGTTCAGACGAAGCACTATTAATTTCAGCGTATGAACGGATATAATCGTGTGACCAATAGGGAATACCGCCATTATATTTTTTCAAATTAGTATTTGAATTTATGCTGCTGTATTGCCCAGTAACATCAATAATTGAATCATCGTTATACTTTGTTGGGGAGTTTGATGTTGTCATAGTTACCTTAATATTCTCTATAAGACTTTGCACGACTTCATCACGAATTTTTTTTTGTGATTTTTGTCTGTTAGTGGCGTTCGTATAACTCGAATAGATTATAAAAACTAATGCTCCAATTATGATTATCGCTATCATTAGGGTTAAATATTTTGGTTGTTAGGAATACTAAAAATTATATTTATTACATCAATTAATGCACCACAATGACGACCAACCATTTTAATACTGGTAATATAAGCCTACCACCAGCCTATCGCACCGCCGTTTTGCGATAAGTTACGCCATTTTATATTGGTCGGTGATATTTTGCAACACACCCAGGAGCTTGGGTAGGTCATTTAAAAAATAGCGGTCTTTATCTATAAAAATCACGTCATTTTCTAGTTTTAAAAATATCCAATGGTAGGCATTCGTGACCGCGCCGTAAATAGTTTCTATATTTTCGTTGGCTTGACGGTTAAATAATCGAGCGGCATACATTTCGGCAGCGCACTGTGCAAAACCTTCATCGGGCGTTTTGTTTTTGCTTTCCATGAGGCAAAATATGGGAGCAGTTACCTCTACAATAACGGGGCGCGCACTCAGTATATAGTCAGGGTTGCCTTGCAAATCGGCATCGCCATCTATGTTTAGGCTAAAACCCGAAAAAACAGCAATTGACGGATTGTGGCGTTTCAGCTCTTTCAATATAGGGCTGATAAGCCACTCCGATTTTGCTTTTTCGGTCGACGTAGGCATACTTGTTGCCTCTTGCAAATCTTGCAAAAGGCGTTCGCTTGGCCCAAAATCAAGAACTTCGTGACCAAACAAACTGCTACCATCTTGGATAGTAAGCGAATATTGTTGGCAAAACTTAACGACCGACGTAAATTTACTATATGCCATAAGTTATTCCTAAGATTATTTTTTCATAAAATCACATTATAAAGATACAAAATTTTCTATAAGTACTACTCTTTTTCTCTAAAAACTCAGCCCGAGCGCAATCATTAATTGGTTCACCGTGAACGCCGAATTAACCTCTTCGGTGTAGGTATGTGCCGTAAATATACTGCTGTCTTCCACGTTCAAGCGGTATTTAGCATTCGTTTGTCCTGTAAGGTATTTTGCAGTAAGCGTAAGCGGGTAGTATTTTATGGTAGCCGAGAATGCCTGAAATAAGGTCATATTGCTTTGCGTTTGCGTCATGCCTGCCTTATAAAAGCCGCTAATATTGTCAAAAGTTTTGTTATGCTCGCTGCTGTAGCCGCCGAGCATGACCTCAGGCGCGAGTTGATACGCCACGCGCAGCGTAGCTCCTTTCGCAAAACGAAACCCAATAGCAGGTCCTATATGTGTACCCAAAAGCGATATTGGCAGGGTTTTGACGGGAACAGCTTTGCCGCTCGGGTCGTTATATACAAACGAGCCGCCCTGCGAAAACGTGCTGACATGAAAGATTGTCCAGTCAAAGCCCAAGCGTACAGGCGAATCATCGCTGATTTTAAACAGCGTAGCGGTGCCTACCTCTAACGAGCCGCCCGCACCGATGCTAAACGCATCTTCGTTACACCACTTCTGAAAGGGTGTTCGCGACGCTGTTTTCACCTCGCCGTGCGACGGCACGCCTAAGCCGCCACGAAGATACACGCCCCAAGTGAATCCGCCCCATTGCTTGAGCGGTTGGTCGTCCGCGTCACGCTTCACATTGCGGATTGCCCTTGCGCTATCCTCCGCTATGCGCTGTATCGCCTCGCGGTCTGCTGTCACTTTATCGTCCGCTTTACGGCGTATTTTCTCTTTCGTCTCGGCTATTAGCCGCACCATTTCGGGGTACTTTTCAGTATCGACTTTGGCAATATCAGGTATTGCAAAATAGGCATCTAAGGCGGCACGCACGTCTTCATAACGTCCCAAATAAGACAAACTTTTTGCTTTCAGGTATTGCAAACGCGGCGTAGTAGCTCCCAGCAAGCGCACCGCATCGTCTATATGAACGATAGCTAAGGTATAATTAGAGTTCCCATACGCTCTTTCGGCTGCCAATAAGTCGGACTTTGCCTCCACTTCGCTCGGTATTTGAGCAAAAAGGCTCATTATCGGACAAAATATGAGTATTATTAAATAAATGAATAGCTTTTTCATAATAATAATTGTTTCTTTATAAAAAAAATCAAAATAATCCTATTTAAACTGGTCTATTCATCTCAAAGCCTTCTAAATAGTCCCCTATACGGCGCAAAAACGAACCGCCGAGCGAGCCATCTACCACTCTATGGTCGTAGGAAAGCGAAAGGAACATCATGTGGCGTATCGCGATTACGTCGCCGTATTCGGTTTCTATCACAGCTGGTTTTTTGCGGATTGCGCCTACGGCGAGTATCGCCGCCTGCGGCTGATTGATGATGGGCGTACCCATCACGTTGCCAAACGTACCCACATTCGACAGCGTAAACGTGCCACCTTGTATGTCGTCGGGCTTCAGTTGATTGGCTCGTGCGCGCTTAGTGAGGTCGTTCACTTGTCGTGCGATGCCCGCGAGGTTGAGTTGGTCTGCGGCTTTGATAACGGGTACGATGAGGTTACCCGACGGCAACGCCGCCGCCATACCTATATTAATATCTTTTTTGACAATGATTTTGGTGCCGTCCACGCTCACGTTCACCATCGGGAAGTCGCGGAGCGCACGCGCTACGGCTTCTATAAATATCGGTGTAAACGTAATTTTGTCGCCGTATTTCCGCTCAAAAGCCGCTTTATTGGCATCACGCCACTTCACCATATTGGTTACGTCGGCTTCCACAAACGACGTGACGTGCGGTGAAACTTGCTTCGACATCACCATGTGGTCGGCTATCAGCTTGCGCATTCTGTCCATTTCCACTATCTCTACGTTGCCGCTTACGCTCACCGACGGCATAACTGATGGTGCGGACACAACTAGCGGATTAGCGACCGTTTTCACCTCCGAAACCGTAGGTTTTACCACAACCTGCGGCGTTTCTATTGCTGGCGGTGCTTGTATTGCAGGCGCAACTGCCAATCCAGGCTGCTCCGTTCCCCGTGTTTCCATAAAGGTAGCAAAATCCGTTTTGGTCATTCTGCCGTTCGCGCCCGTACCCGCTACGGTGTCGAGTTCGTGTAGCGCAACACCCTCTTCTGCCGCCATGCTACGCACCAAAGGCGAGTAGAAACGGTTGCTTTGCGCAACTGCGGCAGGCGTAACCGCTTCTTCGGCGATGCGTATCGCTTCGGTTTTGGTCTCGTGTATTTCCACCACTTTTACGGGTTTTGCCTCTGCAACGGAAGGCGAAGCTGCGATGCTGCCCGCCGCCGCGATGCGCGCAATCACCACGCCAACGGCTACCGTTTCGCCTTCGGCAAACAAAATCTCTTGCAAAACACCTGCCACTGGCGACGGCACTTCGGAGTCCACTTTGTCGGTCGCGATGTCTAAAATGCTCTCATCGAGCGCGATAGTGTCGCCTACTTGCTTGTTCCACTTCAAAATAGTGGCTTCCATGATGCTTTCGCCCATTTTGGGCATGATAATATCCGTTGTCATATTATATTTTTACAATTAATATTTTTGTAGTAAATGTATGTTTTAAAGTTCCGCAAGCGAAATTTCACCACAAAGATAAGATTATTTACTACTTTTTGAGCCATGAAGGGCGAAAGATTTTTTATTGTCAGCCAATTAAAAAAAGTCCTGCTCGTTAGGGAGAGCTGAAGGGGTTACTGACCATCTCGAAGGACAAATGCTTTTGGCGATACTTGCGGTGCAATTCAGAAATGGGAGCAAAAAACCGTTTATGGCTGTTCGCTGCAAGGACGAGTCTGGGTCTCCACAGCGTTGCACGATAAAAGTTATTGTGTAAGCCGCATATATGATGCCATAATTATATCCGCTTAATATTAAATTAGGAATGAAGAGAGGATAAGGTACTGAATATTGTCACGCAAGTTTTGGCATGAACAAAAATAAAGGTAGCAAAACTACCATTATTTGCAGTGAACGGACGTAGCCCAGACAAGTGAGAATATAGTAACTTATTGTGGACGCGTTCCTTATATATATTCTGCGGCACTTGAAACAGATTATTCTCGCTAAATTATTGTAGAATTGTTGTAAAAAAACAATTCCGCTATTCCCCAAAAACCCCCTCATACACCGCCATCAATTTTGGTATCAAAACAGGCTGCGTGAATAGCTGCGCTTGTGCGCGACCGTAGGTTTTTTGCGCTTTGCGGTCGGGTATTTGTGCGTAGAGTCGTGCGCGGAGTGCGGCAGCGAGCGCGGGTACATCGTTAGGCGCGACGTGAGTAGCACCCGCGCCCGATACTTCGGTGAGTGCCAACTGCGTAGAAGTAATCACAGGCGTACCCACCGCTAACGCCTCGAGTACAGGTATCCCGAAACCCTCATATACCGACGGATAAACTAAGACTTCCGCATTTGCGTACCACGCGGGCAAGGCTTCATCGGTCACGTTTTCGTTAAAAATTATTTGTGTATCTAATTGATTATCAATAATATACTGCTGTAATAATTTTCGGTACGGATTATTACCTCTGCCAATTATAACGATTTTGAACGACTTAAAAAAATCATTTTCTTGGTATAATAAGTGCATCGCTTGCACCAAACTCAGCACGTTTTTGCGTGCTATGACCGAGCCGACGCTCAATATATATCGATAATCCACGACGGGCGCGTAGTCTTTTTGAGCATAAAAACGCTCGTGACACGCCACGCCAACGACGCTAATTTTATTTGGATTGATACCATAAAACTCGATAATATCATTTTTTGTGCTTTCGCTAACCGCGACTATTGCGTCGGCGCGTTCGCACGCAGAGCGGCATTTCCACGAGTGTATTTTGGCATCAAAAAAGCTGTACTGCTCAGGGTAACGCTCAAAAATAAGGTCGTGAACTGTGACAACGGTTTTGATGCTTGTCCGCTCTATACCGAGCGGCAACTCGTGACTCAATCCGTGATAAACAGCTACTTTGTTGCGCTGTAAATCAGCGACGATAGATTTCGTTCGCCAATAGGCAGGCAGCATAGATTGGCAAAAAAAAGTATGAAACGGCGGGTCTAAAAACGGCTGGGTAACGCTATTTTGTACGCGCTTCGGTGCAAAAAGCAGGTATTCGTGTTCGGGGAAATACTGCTGCAAACCGCTCACCGCTTCGCGGCTGTAATTGCCCAAACCTGTGTTATTTTGGAAAATTCGCTTGGCATCGAAGGCAATATGCATATTTTTGGCAGTTTTTGAATATTTTTATTGATTTTTTATTGGACAACAGTCAAATTATTTCTAAAATCAGTCAAAAACACTCGAACGCCCGAAAAAGATACTACTTTATTCGTAAAATGCGCTTGCGCGGCTTCCATTTCGGTTGCAGTTGCCATAAAATGCTTCAAAATATTGGTTAAGTGCATTTTCATGTGACCTTTTTGTATGCCCGACGTGACTAAGGCGCGGAGCGCGGAGAAATTTTGCGCCAAACCCGTAGCCGCAATCACCATCATCAGCTCTTCGGCGGACGGGTTGCCGAGCAGTTCCAAACTCCGTTTTGCGAGCGGGTGCAGCGAGGTCAAGCCGCCGACCGTACCCACCGCGAGCGGCAAATCTATCCAAAAACGAAACCAGTCATCTTTCACTTCGCAATGCGTGAGCGAACTATATGAGCCGCTCCGCGCCGCGTAGGTGTGACCGCAGGCTTCGATAGCCCTAAAATCGTTCGCGGTAGCGAGTACCACCGAATCGATGCCATTAAAAATACCTTTATTGTGCGTCGTAGCGCGATACGGATCGATGTGCGCGATGCGGATTGCTTTCGCAAATTTGTACGCAAATTGCTCCGCCGAGATGCCGC
>JAYWGJ010000006.1:0-11300 GCA_043778315.1 Saprospiraceae bacterium
GCGGGCGGCGCATCGTGGGTGAGCCTGCATCACGGCGGCGGCGTAGGCATGGGCTACTCGATACACGCGGGCATGGTGATTGTGGCGGACGGCACCGCCGACGCGCACGCTCGCCTCGCTCGCGTGCTGCACAACGACCCCGCAATGGGCGTTATCCGTCACGCGGACGCAGGCTATGATATTGCGAAGGACACGGCGCGGAAGCATCGGTTAGATTTGAATGCGCGATTAGGGTAAAATAGACAAAACGCTAAATCTGTAAAGAGGGAAAAACTTGCAGGTTTAGCGTTTTGTTTTTTATAAAAAATGGAACATTGGCATAGTTTTAGGAGCTAAATAAACGAATAAACAAATTTATAATTTATAACTTCTATTGCTATAATTTTTACAATAAAACAACTATTTGCCAAAGAAAATAATGACGATGTTTTGACAAAACACGGTGTGTCAGGTTACTATATTCCGCCTTATCAGCGCGGCTACAAGTGGTCTGATGATATGGTGGGTAAATTAATCACGGATTTGTACGAAGCCTTCACTAACGGGCAAGACGAATATTATTTGCAGTTTATAACGGTCAAGGTAGCAAATTATGATAATAAAAATGTATTGGAAGTCATAGATGGACAGCAGCGATTGACAACTCTAACACTTTTATTGAGTTATTTTGCTTATCAAAAGGAAGATACGAAAGCAATTTCTAATGACTTACTGACGTATGCTATTAGAGATAAGGTTACTGCTTTTTTTGAAAGATATATCTATGGCGATTTGTCAGATATATTATTGAAAGAATGGAATGATTATATAAACGACGCACCGAAAAATGATGAACAGGATATTTTCTATCTTTTTCGAGCCATCAAAACTATTGAAAAAAGCGTTGGGAAGGAAAAGAAAAAAATAGAGGACCGTAATAATTTTGAGCGATACGTTTTAAATAATGTTAAAATTATCTTGAATAAAGTTGATGATAGCATTGGCAGCGAGGAGTTATTTACCAATTTGAATAGTAACAAAGTGGAATTGACTGATTTAGATTTAGTAAAAGGCTTATTTTTGACAAAATCAGTTCGAGAAGTAGCCGATAAAGATACTTCTTATAAGGAGATACTCTCTAAACGCGCAATTATGGGACGACAATGGGACGAACTCGCTCATTGGTGTAACGATGAAGCAATAAAGAATTTTTACTTTAAAAAAGATATTATTAAAGGTACAGATTCTTTATTGTCTATTTTCAAAATATTGGCTGTGAAAAATGGCGATACTAAAAGCAATCTTAAACTTTTTGATTTTTTTGAAACCCAATTAAAAAAAGATAAAAAATCTATTAGCCAATACTTTAATGAATTAAAAGCAATACAAAGAATCCTGAACGATTGGTATAACGACACGCAAATTTATAATTTGATAGGATATTTATTCGTTGCAAAAAATCATAATTTAGATATGGAAAGTAAAGAAATCATAGATTTGTTAAGTAAAAACAAAGATGATGTAAAGCAATATTTGAAAAATGAAACCCTAACATTATTACCTGAAAGCGATAATATAGAAGATTTATATTTCAATAATACCGAGGATAAAACCTTCATTTTCAATCTATTATTAGCATTAAGTGTATTTCAAAATCAAACAATCAAGTTTTCATTTGATAATTTCAATAAAAATAGTTGGTCATTAGAACATATTTTTCCGCAAACAATACCTGAAAAAATTGTTATTCAAGATATAATACTTATCAAAAAATTACTAAAATACTCAAAAGGTGATTTCAAAAAAGCAGAATCTACCCTAAATAATATGGAATTATCCGATGATGCAGAAACAGTGTACGATAGTATTTTTGAAAAATTAGAAAACACTGAATTGGAATGTCTATTTGACGACGATGAAAAAAAGGTTTTAAATTCGTTAATCAAAACGGAAAAACTACATAATATTGGTAATTTAGCATTATTGACAAAACCAGACAATAGTTCAAATAAAAATGGCTTGTTCAATAAAAAAAGACATAATATTGTAGAAAGAATCAGTAAGGGTAGTTTTGTTCCAAAACATACCTACGATGTATTTTCAAAACTTTTGGACAAACATATGGACGCAGATTTGAGCGTTTGGACTGAAAATGATATAGATAAGCATCTGGCATACATTATCAAAACAACTCAAAACATTAAAACTGAACTACAATGAATACAGGAACATACACCGTAAAAAACTTTTTTACGGAACAAAATCTGCACCAAATTATTATCCCCGAACTGCAACGGGATTATGTTTGGGCGGAAAGCAATGTCAAAAATTTGCTTGAATCCATGGAGCAAACTACTAAAAAACCACACAAATATTCAGAAAAATATCTAAATAGTCTTCCTTCTGATATAAAAAAAATAGTAGATGAAGACCAAAACAACAAACAAAAGGCTAATATTGGGTTTATTTATGCGTATTC
Organism: Saprospiraceae bacterium; assembly: GCA_043778315.1. Classification (GTDB taxonomy): domain Bacteria; phylum Bacteroidota; class Bacteroidia; order Chitinophagales; family Saprospiraceae; genus JBEEMU01. The sequence goes on from JAYWGJ010000006.1 coordinate 2,459, forward strand.
AGACCCTGAAATGCCCTATCGTTATGTATTGATTGACGGACAGCAACGGATAACGACTATTTTTTTGCTGTTGCTTTGCGCGGCGGTCAAACAAGGTAAACAAGCGGAGTTTGAACGCAGTTATTTTTATAAAGACAACTTGAAATTTGATTATAAAGTACGTGAAGATGCACATAATTTTTTGCATCATTTTGTAGATTTTATTCTAAAAGAAAGTCATATTGATGCTATAAAAAATGAAAATTGGTATTATAATGATTACGAAAAAGACGTAACCATTCAATCTATTATAACCAATTATAAAGTAATCAAGGCTTTTATAGCGGAAAAACCAATTGACTTCTATTTTATAGAAAATCATATAGAATTTTTGTATTTTGATACAAAAGCAAGTCAACAAGGCGAAAATTTATATATTTATATGAATAGCCGAGGCGAATCTGTTAGCGAACAAGAAAACATCAAAGCGCAATTCTTAAAAGGCTTGTCAGCTCATGATAAAAACGAATGGGGACGAAAATGGGAAGCATGGCAAAACTTATTTTGGAAATACAGAGGAATTAATGCTAATGTTGATGAGGGGTTTAAGGCTTTTTTAGTGTACATTAATAATTTGGTTGGTAGAACAGGAGGTGAAAAACAGAATATTGTCACAAAATATCCGTACATTTCTTTAGAAAATGTAGAGCAATATATACAGGCATTAGAAGTTATTTTAAAACATAATATTACAGAAATAAACAGTAAATTTACTGGCTTTCCAAAAAATGTTAATAGCTTATTTTGGCTATATCCCTTACTGATGTATGCCGATAAATATTCCGATTGCAGCAAAATTGAATTAAAACGTGTTTTTGAGTTTTTCCACAATTGTACGCGCTTTATACCAAAGAATCAACTCAATAGCGAAAATAATGCAAGAGTGACAAAACTCATGCAAGAATTTTTAAACGATGATTATAGTGATATTGTAGATTTACTTCATTTTGAAGGTGAATACTCTACCATTCTTACAAAAGAAGAAGTTGCTAAATTGCAAATTTATAAACACTTTACAGACCGCAGGGAAGAGATAGAAAACGCTTTTTGGGATTTACAAAAACATAGATATGTAAAGGGCGGAATAGCCTTTTTATGGAAATATATTGACTTTGATGAAGATGCCATATCCGATTTTGATATTGATAAATTCATAAAATACGCTGACAATTTCAAAGAAATATTTGAGGTTGAAATTGACGATTTATTTCGTAGAGCATTGCTCACAAAAGGGGACGATTACAAAAAAGACGAGGGGCGTAGTACCTATCTAGATGAATACCGTCACAACTGTTCGACGAAATATTCGTTTTTAAAGGAAAAAGACTATATTAAGGATATGAAAGACAAAGCTATTTTTAAAGATTTCATCATAGCATACACTGAAATAAAAGAAAGATTAGGAAAAGAAGAGAAAAACAATAATAGAAATGCGATACTTCAAGAAATGATACGTAGTTTTACAGATATACGCAAATGGTATTACAAACTTATCAAAAACTCAAATCATTTTGCATATTGTATGCAAAGCACTGTTTGTTACAATGAAGATAACATTTTTTTAATAAAAAATAGAAAAGTCGGAGGTGAAAATAGTCATGAAACAGTAAGAAGATATTAACGCAACAAAAACATCATTTTTACCAATAAAATACCATGCAAGAAAATATAGAAACCGTCAATTTTCAACAAATGCACCTTAGCATTTATGGAGAAGAGTGTGCCTACAAAGCGAGATTTTGACTATAACGAACGAGCGTTTTAAAGCGATGAATAACAAGTAATAAAATCACATGAAAATACACGATTACATCATAGTTGGCTCGGGGTTTGGCGGCAGCGTATCTGCTATGCGGCTCGCCGAAAAAGGCTACTCGGTGCTGGTACTCGAGAAAGGCAAACGCTACGAAACCGCCGACTTCCCCAAAACGAATTGGAATATTCGCAAATACCTCTGGCTGCCACTCCTCAAATGCTTTGGCATACAAAAAATGACTTTTTTTAAAGACGTTTTTGTGATAAGCGGCGTGGGCGTGGGCGGCGGCAGTTTGGTGTACGCGAATACGCACATCATGCCGCCCGAGGCGTTTTTTCAGAACGACGCTTGGCGCGAATTTAAAAACTGGAAAAGCGTTTTAGCTCCGTTTTACGACACGGCACGCTTCATGCTCGGCACCACCGTTTACCCCGAAGTACACGAAGAAGACCGTTTATTGCAAGAAATTGCGGTCGATATGGGCAAAGCCGACTCGTGGCACAAAGTAGATGTGGGCGTTTATTTTAGTGCTAACAAAACACCGACCGACCCTTATTTTAAAGGACTCGGACCCGAGCGCAAGCCTTGTACGCAATGCGCGGGCTGTATGGTTGGCTGTCGCGTAGGCGCGAAAAATACGTTGGATAAAAATTATTTGTATTTTGCACAAAAATACGGCGCGGAGGTGCAAGCCGAAACCTTGGTCACGAAAGTGGAGTTCAAAGACGGTTTGTACCACATTCACACCAAAAAAAGCACCGCTTACGGCAATCAAGGCACACATATATATTATAGCAAAGGTTTGGTGATGAGCGGCGGCGTATTAGGAACGATGGAGTTATTATTAAAACAAAAATACATAACTAAAACATTATCAAAGTTATCTGACCGATTAGGCGAAAATCTGCGCACCAATTCGGAGTCGATAGGTGGTATTGGCGTAGCCAATAAAAAACTCAATCACGGCGTGGCGCTGTCGTCCGTTTTTCAGCCCGACGACGATACCTATATAGAGGTAGTGAAGTTCCCGAACGGCTCGGGCGCGATGGGCAGATTGGCGACTTTGGCGGCAGGCGAAGGCAGCCCGGCGGTGCGTACCGCTAAGTATTTGGCTGCCGTAGTGCAGCACCCTATCAACGCTTTTCGGGTATTGACCAATATAGAATTTTCATCTAACTCCTTGATTATCTTAGTGATGCAAACTTTGGATAGCAAAATAAAGATGGTTTGGAAACGCGGTTTGTTCGGCGGCGGACTCGCTTTGGAGACCAACGGCGCGGGCGTTCCCGCCTACATCGCGGTCGGGCAGGAAGTCATCAAACGCTACGCCGAAAAAGTAGATGGCATTCCGCTTAATGCTTATACAGAGATTTTTTTGAATATGTCCACTACCGCGCATATTTTGGGCGGCTGCCCGATGGGCGAAACCGCCGATACGGGCGTGATAGACACCAATTTTAAAGCATTTGGTTATCCGAATATGTACATTCTCGACGGCTCCATTATCCCTTGCAACTTAGGCGTAAATCCTTCGCTCACCATCACCGCACTGAGCGAATACGCTATGGCGCAAATTCCCGAAAAGGAGGGAAATACCAATATTTCGTTGGCGCAGCAATTGCAAAACGCATAGTTTTTTAAAGTTTTTTTAGTTTTTAAAGTCTGACTCGTCCGCGCATAAGTTTTTAGCTTCCAGTTCACAGCTCATAGCTTCAATTGCCTCTCTAACGGTCAAAAAGTTTCCAGCTTATCGCTTTTAGCTTCAATTGCCTCCCTAACGGTCAAAAAGTTTACAGCTTCCAGCTTATAGCTTCAATTGCCTCCATAACGGTCAAAAAGTTTACAGTTTACAGCTTATAGCTTCAAAAAATAACCCTCGCGAGCATAAGCTTCCAGCTTCCAGCTTACAGTTTTACAAGAAAAATGAATAAACGAAAAATCATCAACGACCCAGTCTATGGGTTCATCAATATCCCCTACGACCTCGTGTTTGACCTCATCGAGCACCCCTATTTTCAGCGACTGCGGCGCATAAAGCAGCTCGCGCTCGCCGACTACGTCTATCCAGGCGCGGTGCATACCCGTTTTCATCACGCGCTTGGCGCAATGCACCTCACTACGCAAGCCATCGAGACGCTCAAAAATAAAGGCGTAGAAATCACAGAGGACGAAGCGCAAGGCGTAACCGTCGCCATACTTTTGCACGACATCGGTCACGGACCCTTTTCGCACGCCCTCGAACATTCCTTGATTGATTTGCACCACGAAGAAATTTCTTTATTGCTAATGCAACGACTGAACGAAACTTTTTCGGGTGCGTTGAGTACCGCAATTGAAATTTTTACCAATCAATATCCAAAAAGATTTCTGCACCAATTAGTCTCTGGTCAGCTCGATATGGATAGAATGGATTTCCTAAATCGCGACAGTTATTTCACGGGCGTACACGAAGGCGTGATTGGTTATGATAGAATAATAAAAATGCTTAATGTTGTTGATAATGAGTTAGTTGTGGAGGAAAAAGGTATATTTTCTATCGAGAAATTTCTGATAGCGCGGCGCATTATGTATTGGCAGGTGTACCTGCATAAAGCCGTAGTTGCCACCGAACAAATGCTAATTCAGTGCTTCGCACGGGCGCGTTTTTTGTACAGTATTAGCCCGTCACAATTTCAACTATCAAAATATTTAGACAATTTATTCAGAGTTGGCACAAATTTTGCACCTACAAATAACGTATATGAAATACATCATTTGTTAGACGATTTTGTGCAACTTGACGATGTAGATATTATAGCAGCACTAAAAAATTTTTCTACAAATAGTGACTATACGCTCGCTACGCTGTCTAAAAAACTGTTGGAACGCAAATTACTAAAAGTGGAGTTGAGCAATACGCCGTTCACAAACGAGCATATTTATACGTTACGACAACGCACACAACAACGCTATAATATAGAAGATGCGGATTTAAAATATTGGGTGATTAACGCAACGGAAATGATACGAACCTACGATGCCGATAATGATGAGATAAAAATATTATATAAAAATGGAAGGGTAGAGCCGCTATCACAGGCTTTTGACTACGAAATAATTGCGCGACCGCGTGCCAAATATTTTTTATGTTATCCGTAATACCAACATTTTCAATGTATTAGCATAATTTAACAAAATATTGTGAGTTTTTTATAGACAAACATATTATTAATAAATAAAATTATTATTACCTTTGCATCTGCAAACACCAAAAATAGTAATTTCAATTTATAACCGAATTTTAAATCTTAACCATCAAAACGTCGTTTTTATGATTAAAAGTAAATCTTTACTTCTTACAACTTGTCTAGGGTTGGCTTCTTTCACAGCAGCAGTAGCGCAAACAGGCGATTACCCAGCTAACGCACAAGCGGGTAAATGCTATGCAAAATGTATGATTGCTGATGAGTATCAGACTGTCACTGAACAAGTATTAACTAAGCCTGCTTCTAAAAGAACTGAAGTAGTACCTGCGGTTTACCAAACTGTTACTGAGCAGATTATGGTAAAAGAAGCGTCTAAAAAAATCATGGAAGGTGCTGCCGAGTACAAGACCGAAACTGAGCAAATCGTAGTAAAAGAAGCGTCTAAGCGCGTTGAGGCTACTCCTGCCGTTTTCGAAACTGTTACCGAGCAAATCATGGTAAAGCCCGCTTCTAAAAAATTAGTGGAAGTACCAGCAGAGTATGGTATGGAAACACAACAAGTTGTCGCGAAAACAGCAGGTAAGCGTTTGGAAATCATTCCAGCAGTTTACGAAACCAAAACCGAAACTATGTTGGTTAAGCCAGAAAGCGAAAGACTTGAGCCATTACAGCACAAGTACGAAACTAAATCTGAGCAAAAAGAAGTAGCACCTGCTACTACTAAGTGGGTTAAAAAACGTGGTAGCGAAAGCTGCTTGTCTGCAAACCCTGATGATTGTTTAGTATGGTGTTTGGTAGAAGTACCTGCACAGTACCAAACCGTTACTACACAAGTTGATTTAGGTTGCTATGATGGAGGCTCGGCGGTTGCTGATTGTGTGCGTCGTATCAAAATTCCTGCGGAGTACAAGACTATCACTAAACAGATGGTAACTACCCAAGCTCAAACTCGTGAGATTGAAATTCCTGCGGAATACCGTACAGAAACTCGTCGTGTAGTGAAAAGCCCAGCAAAAACTCGTGAAATCGAAATTCCTGCTGAGTACAAAACTATAACTAAACAAGTTGAAAAAGTACCAGCTCAAACTCGCGAAATCGACATTCCTGCTGAGTACAAAACTGTAACTCGTTCGGTTAAGCAAGCACCACGTTCTACCGAAGTAGAAATTCCTGCGGAGTACAAAACTATTACTAAAAGCGTTGTTAGTGCAGCAGCACAAACTCGCGACATCGAAATTCCTGCGGAGTACAAAACAGTTACTTACAAGAAATTGGTTCGTAAAGGTGGCTTCACAGAGTGGAAAGAAGTAATGTGTGGCGAAAAAGTAAACGAAGCTACAGTACGTCAAGTACAAGAAGCTTTGCGTACCAAAGGATACAATCCTGGTCCAAGCGACAACGTATTAGGCGCGCAAACCAAAGCAGCTTTGGTAAAATACCAAAAAGACAACGGCTTACCTATGGGTAGCTTAGACCGTCAAACCCTCAATTCTTTGGGTCTTGGTAGCTTAATGGCGCACTAATTAGTTAAATATTGGTTTTATAAACCCTTTGTATCGCTTGCGGTACAAAGGGTTTTTTGTTTTTTTGACAATTGTTCCGTCATAACACTGCCCGTCACAAATTTATTTCTATTGTTTAACACATAAACCGTTGTTTTTTGTTTAATTTTGTGTTTTAAAGATTTTTTACCATTTTATAAACTTTATCATTTTATTACTAACAAAAAATGCAAATTTCACAGCTTAAAAGTATAGGTTTGGCAATAATGGTTGCCTTAACGTTGACGGCTTGTCAGCCAAACCCAACCGCAGCCGATAATAACGCAGCGGCAGCCACAATACCCGTGCCTGCGTTCAACGCGGATAGTGCCTACGCATTTACTCAGATGCAGGTGGATTTTGGTCCGCGAGTGACGGGCAGCGACGCGCACCGCAAATGCGGCGATTGGGCAGTAGCCAAATTCAAACAGTACGGCGCAACGGTCATCGAGCAGCCGTTTGAGGCGAAAACCTACGACGGGCGGTCGCTCAAAGCGCGCAATATCATCGCGTCTATCAATCCCGAAGCGACGCACCGCTTGTTTGTGTCGGCGCACTGGGATAGCCGCGACCGCGCCGAAGAGGACAAAGACCCTGTTATGCAGAAAAAACCGATTTTGGGTGCCGACGACGGCGCGACGGGCGTAGCGATGATGATAGAAATAGCGCGCATACTACAAGCAACGCCGTTAAGTAAAAATATCGGAGTGGATTTGGTGATGTTCGATGCAGAGGATTTGGGTAAAAACGACGACGAAACGGGTAAATCGTGGGCGTTAGGCTCGCAATATTGGTCGGCGAACCCGTTTAAAGTAGGCTACACGGCGCGCTACGGCATTTTGTTGGATATGGTGGGCGCGAAAAACGCCGTTTTTCCGAAAGAAGGCACGTCGCGACACTACGCGCCCGAAATTCAAAACAAAATTTGGCGTATCGCGCAGGAACTCGGTTTCGGCGGTTTATTTGCGCAAATAGAGTGCAACCCTGTGGTCGACGACCATTATTTTGTGAACGACATCGCCAAAATACCCACCGTCGATATCATCAATCTCGACCTTTCACCCGGCAACGGCAGCTACAAATTCGGCGCGTACCACCATACACACGACGATAATATGAGCATCGTAGATAAATCGACACTGAAAGTAGTTGGACAGGTCGTGACGACCGTTATCGTCCGCGAAGCGGTGATGCCGCTATAAGTCTGCGCTCATTGTAACTTTATTATAAATATAAAAAAAATAAATTTGATTTGTGGCAAACAAATTAGAAATGTTATACCTTTGTACAATAAATATTAGTTCTCTTATAATTAAAATTTTATTATCATAAATAATGAAAAAATTTCTCGTTCCGTATTTAATGAGTCTGGCGGCGTTCGTCACCGTGTTTTTGTTTGGGTCGTTTGGCAAAACACCCGATTTTGCGCGTGGCGCGCAAGTCCCGAACGGTACAGCCGCGTTCCAGGAAGTGCGGGCGATAAAAATGCCTTCGTCGCTCGATTTTTGTGGCGAAGCCGTGCCGTTAGATAATTTTGATGCTCGAGAGCGGTTCGACCGCGAACTGCACGACAATGCCTTCAAATACGGCTCGATGTTGCAGATATTCAAGCTCTCGGGGCGGATTTTTCCGATAATAGAGCCGATAATGGCAGAAAACGGCATTCCGCAAGACTTTAAGTACTTGGCGGTAGCAGAAAGCGCGCTCCGCGACCTCACTTCGCCCGCAGGCGCGAAAGGCGTATGGCAGTTCATGCCTGCTACGGCGCGGCAGTACGGATTGGTAGTAAACGACGAGGTAGATGAGCGCATGAACTTGGATAAAGTGACCCGCGCAGCTTGCAAATATCTTAACGACGGCTTTCGCCGCTACAATAATTGGACGCTTACCGCTGCATCTTACAACGCAGGCATGGGCGGCGTAAGCAATAATATGGTAGGGCAAAAAGGAACGGATTACTATGGAATTAGCATGAGTGAGGAGACGAATCGCTACGTTTTTCGCATTTTAGCCTTTAAGGAAATCATGCGCGGCGCGCCTAATTACGGCTTCTTTTTAGATGCCGACGACTACTATTCCGCGTTGCCGACTTCGCTCGTAGAAGTAGCGGGCGGTATAGCTAACTGGGGTGATTTTGCACAACAATACGGCTGTTCGTACCGTCAGCTCAAAGCCCTCAATCCTTGGATACTCGCTAATCACCTCACAAACAAAGAGCGCAAGCAGTATTTGGTGCGCGTTCCGTTGCGTTAAGGAATATTGATTTTATTTCGTTGTTACAATAAAAAATACCAAAAGCTCGGTCGGGTTTTTGGTATTTT
>JAYWGJ010000007.1:0-11270 GCA_043778315.1 Saprospiraceae bacterium
TTACCACCACTGAAAATAATGTCACAAATAACGATGATTATCAATTAAAATTACAGTTTTAACTTTCACTTTTCGTCAACCTTTTTTAGGTAGGCACATATAAAAAAGTGTAAATTTGCACTTATAAATCATAACCGAAATAAATGAAAATTCGTTCTACAATTAATACCGCTTCTGCGCAATACCGCGCAAATTATGCACAAATGGAGCAGCTTTGCGCAACGTTGCACGGGCGGCTGCGCGAGTCGTTGCATCAAGGCAGCGACAAACACCTTGCGGCGGCGCGCAAACAAGGCAAACTCACCGCTCGAGAGCGTGTAGAGTTGCTGCTCGACCCCGATTCGCCATTTTTGGAACTCATGCCGTTGGCAGGTTGCGAACGAAACGACATCAACGTAGGCGGCACGATGGTTGCGGGAATTGGTTTAGTGAGTGGCAAGTTGGCGTTAATCGCTGCAAATGTAGGCACTATCAAGGGCGGAAGCATCGATTATACGACACTGCAAAAAGGGTTTCGAGTGAACGAAATCGCTATGGAAAACCGCTTGCCCGTCATCAATTTGGTGGAAAGTGCAGGCGCAAATCTGCCCGAGCAAGCACAAATATTCAGCTATGGCGGTGCTAATTTTAGAGACATTTCGCGCCGAAGCCGCGCCGCTATTCCTAATATAGCGGTTGTTTTTGGCAACTCGACGGCTGGTGGCGCGTATGTCCCTGGCATGAGCGACTACACTATTATGGTGAAAGACCGCGCAAAAGTGTTTTTGGCGGGTCCGCCGCTCGTGAAAATGGCGACGAACGAAATTACAGACGACGAAACGCTGGGCGGCGCAACGATGCACGCGACCGTTTCGGGCGTAGCCGATTACCTCGCCGACGATGAGCGTGACGGCTTACGCATTGCCCGAGAGATAATGGCTTCGTTGCCCGAAACGCATACTTTTGGCGGCATCGACGCGCCTATTCACGAGCCGTTGTACGCGACCGACGAGCTGCTCGGCATCGTTAGTGCCGACCTAAAACGTCCGTTTGATATGCGCGAAGCGATAGCGCGCATCGTCGACGGCTCCGATTTTTCTGAATTTAAAGAAAATTACGGTAAGACTTTGGTGACGGGTTTTGCTACTATTCACGGGTTTCCCGTGGGTATTATTGCTAATAACGGCGTACTTTTTAGCGAAGCGGCAAACAAAGGCGCGCAATTTATACAACTTTGCAATCAGCAATCGCGACCGCTTTTGTTCCTACAAAACATCACAGGTTTTATGGTCGGGACGGAGTACGAGCAAGGCGGCATCATCAAACACGGCGCGAATATGATTAACGCGGTGGCGAATAGCACCGTACCTGCTATCACGCTGATGATGGGCGCGAGCTACGGCGCGGGCAATTACGCGATGTGCGGACGCGCCTACAAACCGCGCTTTTTGTTTTCGTACCCGAACACGAAAATAGCGGTGATGGGCAGCGAGCAACTCGGCGGCGTGATGGAAATGATAGGACGCGCCTCGGCAGCGAAGGCAGGCGCGCCGCTCGACGAGGCGCAAGCCGCGATGATGAAACAGCTTTTTGTGGAGGGCGTAGAAAAAGAGTCGTCGGCGTATTACGCAACCTCGAACCTTTGGGACGACGGCATCATCGACCCGCGCGACACCCGTTCGGTACTCGGTTTGGCGTTGGCGATAAGCTATAATACCGAAGTGGTCGGTACGGAAGGCTACGGCGTATTTAGAATGTAAGTTTAGGATATAAGACTAAAAAATGCCAATTGCATAAGATTGGAGGTAAAATATGTTAATATTTCGCATGAAAATTTACAGCTATTTTTTCATTCTTAAATAAAAAATAATTAATTATAATAAAAAAAGCCGCTTCATCGTACAGATGGAGCGGCTTTCTTGTGCCTTTTTTTACTATAACTAATTGATAATCAACAAACTACAATCATATCATATAACAATAATAAATATTCATACGCCCGAAATCGAGTTTTTCGGATAAATGACCCAAAAAACGCATTTACATTAGTATAATATGATAGTTTAATAAATTGATTAACAGTATTTTATATAATAATATTATGAATACATAGAAAATATAAACTTAAAAAAAGTTCGGATTAATGCCAAATTTTCTCCCTTTTTTATAAAAACATACCTCGTAACTTTGTGTCATAAAACAATGATTAATGCGTCGCGTGGTTTGCCAAGCCTTCGAGGCTTCGTAAATCTATTATCTACAAAAAAATTAACAAAAAAATACCTGTTTTATGCCAAAATATGCGTATCTTATGGAGTCTAATTTTAACCTGCGTACCTGCGTATGTCCGTGTAGGCTGATACCTCCGTAATTTATTGATTTTCAGTTAATTGTATAAAATAAACAATTTCTAAAAATCAATAAATTACACAATAATGAAAAAAATAAAAATAATTATACTAACTTTGTTAGTGTTGGTGTGCAATACCTTTATTTGGGCGCAAAGTTGCGGCACGCAAAGCCTTTCGCAAGCCGAAAAAGAACAGCTATCTTTTTATGGTAATAATGCCAGTTTGATACCTGCACTGCAACAGCACGGATATGATATTCCGAATAACTACTTGGAATTGTCATCAAATGAGCGCGAAGCGATACGCCTCAACAACCTGACAAAAGATTTATCTACACCTGCATATAACGCAGCCGCAAGAACTACTAATAGTAGTTGTACGATGTATTATGTACCATTAAAGATATTTATTTACGAAGACACCGATGGTACGCGCGCTTTTACGCAAGCACAGGTTACAGATATGATAGATAGGTCTAATCGGATTTATATACGCAATAATATACCTATTCGACTTTATCAAAAATGTGGTATAAGTTATGTGCGCAACGGTCTTTATAATCTACCTAGTAATTCAGCTATTTTTAGTTCATTTCTACAAAATACTAGCTCAGATGCGTATAATATTCATATCGTACATCGCGGAGCGTCCGGTACAGCAGGAATGTCTGTGGGTAATACAAGTTTGCGTTCTTTATATGTATCAGCGACCTCCTTACTAGAAGAGTTCGGTGGTACGAGAGAACGAAACTCCTCTTTATTGGTTCACGAAATTGGACATTCTTTTGGTTTAGCCCATACACACGATTGTTTTTTATCGGGAAATAATAACTCTGTAACTTGCAGTATGTGCGACCAGGAGCCAGTAGATAGAAACAAAATCAATAATAATTGTCTTAATTTAACTACTAAACTTTGCGAGATAAAAGGAGATTTGTTGGCAGATACCGAAGCATCACCTGATTTATACGGGTCAAGTAACGGACTTTCTTTTTTACAAGATTGTAGTTTTCGTAATAGTGGAAGTGCGGATCATTGGGGCGACGCTTGGAAACCACAAGTGAGAAACTGTATGGCATACACTTACGGACGCTGTCAAGATGAATTTACACTGATGCAAATAGCCGTTATGATTAAAAACCTAAGGGAATCGGGACTAGACCTATGCGGGGCAACATCAGTAGCACACATATCAGCAGTTACCGGCTCTTCTATTTGTCCTTCCGAGGACAAAACATTTACGATAGTTGGTGCGCAAGAGCCTTATACATGGGAACTTATGGGAGATGACGGCGTATCCTTTTTATCGGCAGTAAATGGGAATACTATAACGGTATCGATTAGACAAGGCGCGACCGATGGTATAAGAGGAACGTTAATGGCGCGCCCTGCTTCTTGTTGCGAGTGCATACCTTTGTCCTTAGATTTTGAGTCCTTACCACAACCAAGTTCCGTATTCATAGGGTCAGGTCCAAATGATATTACACAGAATCCAACCACTCGCTATACTTACAGACTCAGCCCTGCTATCAATATGCCTGTCACTTGGTCAGTGCCGCCTGGTTGGGCGGTAGTCAATACTGGCATACCAATATATGGTGTTTTTAATGGCGGGTCAACTCTCGAGGTACAAGTACCGCCAGGAGCTATTTCAGGAACAGTTCGGGCAGAATCAGATTGTAATATCTTTTGTTCAAAATTTGTGGTTGTTCGTACACAATCGGGTGCATTAACTTGTATCCTGCAGTCACAAACAATTGATGGAGATGCCTTGACGACTGCACCGCCTACTATTGATGTAGATGTAGAGAATGGCGGCAATGCCCTGCGCATCGAGGTAGATAATTCTACGGAAACCTATCCTGCCAAAATACATAAGTTATATGACGGGACTTTAGTCAAAGAATTTGACGTGGAAGGCATCAGTACCAAAAACATTTCGGAACTACCGAGCGGCTTATATTTTGCCCGTTTCTATATACCGAACTGTCCGTTTAATGTACGTTTCGCAAAATTTTAAATCTTCACTTTCAAAACAAATAATCCATGAAAAGATATTTCATTTCTTCTATTTTGTTTTTGGGTGCGGCATTGATATTTTGCGGCTGCCCGAGAGACACAGGTGGTAAACCTATCCCCGACCCTAATTTCTATTTTGATTTTATCAAAAAGAATGAAAAAACGGACTTTTTTATCAATAATACCATTTACGATTATAAAAATATAACTGAACGTATCATTAATAGTAACGTCATAGGAAAAGCATCTTATAACCTTGTGAATAATCGACCCGTATTAGAATTTTGGCCACAGTGCTACATTTTTCATGGCAACGGCGATACAGATACCCTTTCCGTATCTTTTGAGCCGCAAAACGCGAAAAATATATTTGCCGCAGATAACCTTAAAATCTTCTTTAATGGACAGATGGTTAAAGAATTTGATTTTAAGAATAATTCGGGTTTACTCGAGGAGCTACGCGATAAAAATTGTGGTAACTGCGATGCGACGCGACCAGGCGCAATAATCATTAGTTTACCAAAATAAAACGTAACGTATTTCAAGCCCAAAACCGCCCTTAAAAAAGGCAGTTTTGGGTATTTCTTCACTTTCAAAAAAAATAATCCATGAAAAGATATATCATTTCTTCTATATTAGTTTTGGGTGCTGCATTTATATTTTGCGGCTGCCCGAGAGACACAGATACTAAACCTAATCCGCCGCCCAATTTTTATTTTGATTTTATCAAAAAAAATGAAAAAACGGATTTTTTTATCAATAATACTAATTATGTGTATAAAAATATGATGCAACAAGGTATTGGCAGCAGTTCTGTATTCAAGGCTACTTATAACCTTGTCAATAATCGACCTGTATTTAATATCTGGCCTAAATCCTACATTTTTCACGGCAACGGCGATATCGATACCCTCTCTATATCTTTTGAACCGCAAAGTGCCAAAGATGATATATTTAAGTCAGATAACCTTAAAATCTTCTTTAATGGGCAGATGGTTAAAGAATTTGATTTTAAGAATAATTCGGGTTTACTCGAGGAGCTACGCGATAAAAATTGTGGCAACTGCGATGCGACGCGACCAGGCGCAATAATCATTAGCTTACCAAAATAGTGTGTAAAGTATCTCAAGCCCAAAGCTGCCCATAAAAAAGCAGTTTTGGGTATTTTTTATCCTCTCGTAGTAGCATTACATTTTTACAGGTTCAATCATCATTAAAATATTACGATACATTTTGAAAAAATAATATGTTTTTTTGATAATAAACGCATCTTTTATGTTTCTTTGTGCGTCTAATAAGTGACAAAATTATTTAGATAAAAATATTCACTTTCCCCGCACATTTTGTAATACACTATATAATAGGTGTTATATGATGTAAAAAACTTCCTTTTTTATGATGAAAATAAAACTATTTAACGTCTTTATTTTTGCATTTATTTTTGCATTGATAGGCAATAATATTGCGTTCGCGCAGACGCAAGAAATCAAAATCGAGGAGCTAAATAAACGCTACGACTTGGTGATGCCAATACGCGGCGATTGGTACGAAGTGGAGCGCAACGGCTTGTACGGCTTGGTGGACAGAGACCTCCGCGAAGTGATTGCGCCGAACTATGTCAAACTTCGTTTATTGAATAATAATCTAGTTCAGATAAGCGATAAAAGCAATAAAATCAGCATTTTACGCACTAACGGAACACCGCTACAACTCCCTGCCTTCGAGGAAGTTTATGTAGATAAAAGTGGCTGGATTGGCATACGTCAAGCCGAAAAGTGGGGCAGTATCAGCCCTACGGCAAATCATATTTTAGCACCGAAATACAATAACTTAATCTCTTTCGAGCAAGGCGGAAGTATGGCGAGAGTCGAAATCGGCGGCGTTTGGGGCTTCGTAGATACGACGCTCACGGAGGTTGTGCCGCCGCAATATCGTTTTGTGCAGCCGTTTAGCGAGGGCTTGGCAGTAGTGAACAAAGATGGGCGCATGGGCGCAATCAACGAAAAAGGCACGGTCGTGATACCGATAAGTTATGACGAAGTGAGCGAATGCCGATTTGGGGTGATGCGGGTACGCGAAGTACGCAAATACGGCTTGTTGTCGCCCGAAAACAAACTCGTTATTCCGATAGAATACGACAAAATTTATCCGTTCAGTGAAGGCGTAGCCGCCGTCGAACTCAATAAAGGCTGCGGTTTTATTGACGCAACAGGCAAAGTAACTATTCCGCTCAACTACGACAATACCAAAGAAATGACCGACGGCTGCGCCGTGATAGCGCGCAATGGCAGATGGGGGTTATTGAGCAGCACAGGCGCGGAGTTGCTGCCCGTTATTTACCAAAAAATATTGGCTGCGCAAAGCGGTTTGGTGCGGGTGCGCAAAGACGCATTTTGGGGTCGTTTTGATAAAAACGGCAATACGAATGTGCGTTTTCGCTACCAATTTATCGATATTATGGTCGACGGATTCGCGCAAGTGCAACTCAACGGCAAGTTTGGTTATGTGAACGAACGCGGCGACGCTATTTGCGAACCGATATACGATAAAGTAGAGCATTTTCACAACGGCTTAGGTATGGTTTTCAAGGGCGACAAATGTGGTTTATTAGATGTAAAAGGCAAAGAAATATTGACCTGCGAATTTGATGCTATCACTATTCTCGACGGCGCAAGCGGGTTTTGCATCGCCGAAAAAGGCACTCGCAAAACCATATATGACCGAACTGGAAAATGCGTTTCGGGCTGCGTAGGCAGCAGCGAACCTATCAAAAACAAGAAGGAAGGAGTGACCGAAGAGTAATTTCTTTTTCAGCTAATTTTTTTATTTCAAATCCAAAATATTTGCCATATCGTAGCAAGTGCGACAGCGCGGCTCGTAGCTCTCTTTTTCTCCCAATAAAACGGTATCTGTGACACTGATTTTGCGGTAAGAATGCGTAGCTAAGTTGCCGCAGTGCGGACAAATTGCGTGTACTTTGGTGATATATTCGGCTACGGCGAGCAAGTGCGGAACAGGTCCGAACGGCTTGCCTAAGTAGTCCATATCCAAACCCGCTATGATAATCCGCTTGCCCCGCAAGGCGAGTTTTTGGCAGACCTCGGTGAGTTCCATATCAAAAAACTGCGCTTCGTCGATGCCTATGACGGCTACGTCGTCGCCTACTTTCAGCAATTCTTTGGAGTGCGAAATCGGCGTAGCGAGTACGGAGTTTGCGTCGTGCGACACTACCTTTACTTCATCATAACGCGTGTCGATTTTCGGTTTGAAAATCTCGACGCGCTGATTCGCTATTTTGGCGCGTTTGAGGCGGCGGATAAGCTCTTCGGTTTTGCCCGAAAACATCGAGCCGCACACGACCTCTATCCAGCCGCTCCGTTGTCTATTATAATGTGGTTCTAAAAACAAAATATTTTTGGTTAGTTGAAATTTTCCATGCGGCAAAGATAAGTAGATAAACTAATTTTACTTAGTACTTACTATTTTATCTGAAAAATGAGGTAACTTTATTTTTTTGTTGGTCGGTCTGAAGACACGGTCTATCACAAAAAAAGCCACCACTCTAATCATAGAGCGGTGGCTTTTTTGTACTTTATAGGTTCAGTTTTATTGCAGCACTATTGCAATACTATTTTCTCTACCGTTCCTTTTCCATTTTCTATCACGCGCAGTGTATATACTGCTTTGGGCAGATGCGCGAGGTTTAGTGTTGTTTGCGGTTCGGTCAAGCTGCCTTGTAGGAGCGTTCTGCCTTGCAGGTCTTGCAGTTCAAAGGTACTCACATCGCCGCTTTTATAATTATTATTCCAATTGCTTAGGTCTATCGTGATGCTTTCGCTGCTTGGGTTCGGATACACAAAAACGCCGTTGGTGGTGCTTGCGTTCTTGAGGCTGATGGTATTCGAGTATTCGTATTTGCCATCAAAATCCGTTTGTTTTAAGCGGTAATAATTAATGCCCGCAAACGGCTGATTATCCGTGAAGCCGTAGTCTTTTTGGCTCGTACTGTTGCCGTTGCCACGCACAAAACCGATTATCTCAAACGTAGCACCGTCGCGGCTGCGCTCCACTTCAAAACCTGCGTTGTTTTGCTCGGTGGCGGTTGTCCACGCGAGTAGGTTTATTTTATCCACCGTTTTACCCGAAAAACTAAGCAACCTGACAGGTAAAGGCGTAGGCGACGATTTCGCAAAAAAGCCACTAAAACCTGCTACGTCAAACGTGACCTCCCAATAATTTTGCGTGCTATTCCAAACAATATTGGCATCATCGGGGTTTATAGTGCTTACTGCACCCGTATAAGTACCTGGCGTACCTGTCCCTTCAATGCTTCTGCCGCCAATTTTTTGTATGTACAGATTCGCTATACCTGCGGCATCGCTCGGGTTTATGGGCAGTTTAGCCGTGTTTACGGCATTGAAATCATCAAAATCGCTTTGCATATAATAGAGCGTTATGGTTGCGGTGGCAGTAGTCGAGTTATTGGCGGGCGTTATTTCGTGGTGTCGTTTTACATATTGCGCGGGTTGGGTGGTTTCTATCCATACTTTTGCGGTTGTGTTGCCGCTTATCGGACTTGCCCCCGTAGGCTGCACTTTTGCGATTAAAGTCATGCAATCATTATTATAATAAGAAAAAGCTGCATCTTGTATTTGCGTTTTTCTGCTGTAAGTCATCGGCAACGAGAAGTTGGTACTAATCGTCAGATTTAACGTGACTATACTATCGCAACCGCCCGTATTTGTCAAGTGAACGACATCGGTGGTGTTGTTTGCCGTATAAACGGTATTGTTATTGGCTACCCAAGTATAACTACCACAAGCACTTACCGTGAACGTACCATAAACAGGGGTACAATATTCATACGCACCAATGTCTATATTACCTGTTCTTCCCCGACCGCGTTGGTCTAATAGCGGTGCGCCCGTAGTATTACCTGCATTGATAGCTGGACTACCTACGAGCAAAGCGCAAGTTTTGGTAGGTCCACCATTGTCGGCAAGTGCGCCAAGCAAAGGGTTGGTATTATTGAGGTCACCCGTAGCCGTAAGGTAACTTGACATACTACTATTGCTAGATATATTATTACCTTGACTTGTGATAGTATTAGTAAATCCTACAGAAACAGGCGTATTGATAATAGTATTTTTCAGGTTATAGGTTGAAGAATAATTAGAAAAACCAATGGCATCGCCGTCAAAACGAGCAGAATTATTGGCAATGGTGCAATTGATTTGCGTTAATACAGCATTCTCTACGCTAACAATTCCACCGCCAAAATTGGCAAAATTATTTGCAACGGTGCAATTGGTCTGCGTTAATATACCAAAATTACTAATTCCACCGCCCTGATTAGCAGAACTATTTGAAATGGTGCAATTGGTTTGGATTAATGTACCAATATTATTAATTGCACCACCATAATAATAAGTTGCACTACTATTTGAAATATTGCAATTGGTTTGGGTTAATGAAGAGGAGTTAGTAATTGCGCCGCCGTAACCGAAGACTGTAATTCCATTGATTATGCTAATATTATTCATTGTAGTAGCCTCATTGACTGTAAATACCCGACTACTATTATTGCCGCTGATGGCTAATTTGGTAGCACCCGGTCCAAGTATTACTAAATTGTTATTAATACTTAATTCGCCCGAGGTTAGGATAATCGTTGCGGGATAGGTGATGCCACTAAATATAATGGTGTCTTGTTTGTTATCTATGTTGGCATCTAAAATAGCTTGACGCAAACTACCACAACCCGCATCGTTGGTATTGGTCACCACTTTTATAGTGGCTAAGTTTCTGCAAACAAACGTGACTGCAATGGTGTGTGGCGCGTTTATATTAGTAAAGGTATAAGTAGCAACTATCCCCACAGAAACGCCATCTATCAGTACATCATCTACACCAAAGCCACTATTTGCAGTAATTGTATAGGTTTGGCTGCCATTGTTACTACACAAGGTTGTTGTGCCTACATTGCTAATGCTACCATTGCTGCCTGCACTTGCCGTAATGGTATAGTTCGGACTTATTGTTAATATCAAACTATCTATACCTGTGCAACCATTACTGTTATTGTAAGTAAAGGTTTTTGTACCGCTCGTTGTGTAAGTTACACCGTTCCAGGTATAAGCATCACAAGCGGTTTGCGTAGTCACATTATGCGTACTTCTATTTATTGTTAATTTCAAAGTATCTACGCTTGGGCAACCATTGCTACTGTTATAAGCAAAGGTTTTTGTACCGCTCGTTGTGTAAGTTGTACCGTTCCAAGTATAGGTATCACAAGTCGTTTGAGTACTTACATTATGCGTACTCGTATTTATCGTTAATTTTAAAGTATCTACACTTGCGCAGCCATTACTACTGTTGTAAGCAAAGGTTTTTGTACCGCTCGTTGTGTAAGTTGTACCATTCCAAGTATAAGCATCACAAGCGGTTTGCGTAGTCACATTATGCGTACTTCTATTGATTGTTAATTTCAAGGTATCTACACTTGCGCAACCGTTGCTACTGTTATAAGCAAAGGTTTTTGTACCGCTTGTTGTGTAGGTTGTACCGTTCCAAATATAGGTATCGCAAGTCGTTTGTGTGCTTACATTATGCGTACTCGTATTGATAGTCAAATTTAAGGTCACTATACTATCGCAACCCCGATAATTGACTAATCGAATAGTGTCGATGGTGTTGCTTGCGGTGTAAACCTTATTTTGTTTGGCAACCCAAGTATAACTGCCACAAGCGGCTGCTGTAAAGGTACCGAATGTTGCGGGACAATTAGATTCAAAAGTTGCATTGATGGTATGCGATGCCGTTATACTATTGAAAGTATAAGTGCTTACTGCGCCCACCGACGCGCCATCTACTAAGACACTAACGATATGATAGCCGCTATTTGGCGTAATAGTATAGGTTT
>JAYWGJ010000008.1:0-3750 GCA_043778315.1 Saprospiraceae bacterium
ATGGACATAAAAAGGCAATTTGCTTTATTTTACTATTCACCTCAATTCTATTACTTCCAAATTGGTAATCCGCGCCTCCAAAATATCGAAGCGCACGAGTGTTTTCACGGTGTGCCAACCGTAGTTGCCGCACGCGCCTGGATTGATGTGTAGGAGTTGCAGCTTCGGGTCGGGCATGATTTTTAGGATATGCGAGTGACCACATATATATAGGTGTGGTTTTTCGGCTTGCAAAAGCGCGCGCACACGCGGAACGTACTTGTTCGGATAGCCGCCGATGTGCGTCATAAAAACTTCCAATCCGTTGCAGATAAAATGCAGGTCTTCGGGGTAACGCAGCCGCAGGTCTTGCCCGTCGATATTCCCATAAACGGCGCGCAAGGGCTTGAACGCCTCGAGTTTATCGGCTACTTCGGCGTTGCCGATGTCGCCCGCGTGCCATATTTCGGCGCAGTCGGCGAAGTGTGTAAACACCTGCTCGGGCAAAAAACTATGCGTATCGGAGAGTAAACCTATTTTCAAATCAATGAAATATTTAATTTTTGTAAATTTGTTTGTAAT
The DNA here is from genome assembly GCA_043778315.1 of Saprospiraceae bacterium. GTDB lineage: Bacteria > Bacteroidota > Bacteroidia > Chitinophagales > Saprospiraceae > JBEEMU01. The sequence goes on from JAYWGJ010000008.1 coordinate 562, forward strand.
ATTTCAGCGTAGCGCAAAATCATTTTTTTATCAATTACAGCTTCTTCGCTTACGCGCAACAAAACAGGCAGACCCGTTTGCGCCTCGATGACGCTTTCGGTACTCTCGTTCGGTACACCGTTAAAAACAATACCTAAGATAGGGATTTTTTTTTGTTGCAAAGCATTGATAGTCAATAAAGTATGATTGATACTGCCTAAGTAGTTGCGCGACACAACGACCACAGGTAACGGATTTTCGCTTAACCAATCCGACCATAAATAATCGCTCCGCAACGGCACCATCAAACCGCCCGCGCCTTCTACAATCAGGTGTCGAGTAGGATTTTGCGGCGGAGTGAGCGCGGATTTACTAATATTTACGCCGTCGATAGCTGCCGCTAAATGTGGCGACGCGGGCGTTTGCAATCGATACGCTTCTGTTTTTATGATTGATAAATCGTTGCTTATCAACGCTTTAACTTTGTCACTATCGGTATAATCTAAGTTGCCTGCTTGTACGGGTTTCCAATAATCGGCGCGCAACGCCTCCACAAAAATAGCCGCAATTACGGTTTTGCCTACGTCTGTGCCTATACCCGTTATGAAAATGGTTTTTGCGTTCATATATTTTTGTTTTTGCAGCAAAGATAAGGGTTGAAAACGTAGTAGAATATTTATTTTTAGAATAAAAAACATTCAAATATTAAAAAAATACATTATTTAAACAAAAAATAGCAATTGTTTTTTATAAAAAATATATCTTTACGAGTTGAAAAGTAAAATAGCGTTTTTGCTTCTATTATATTAAGTGTGTATAGTTATAGCGCGCAACTTAAAGTTCATTATTTATACCACAATAAAATGGTACTTAGCAGCCTCGATTGGTTCATTATTATTGGTTATTTTATACTATCGTTTAGCATCGGATTGTATTACTCGCGCGGCTCGGGCAATAGTTTGAGTGACTTCTTTTTGGGCGGACGCAATTTGAGTTGGCTTGTGGCGGGCGTGTCGATGGTGGCTACTACTTTTGCTGCCGACACGCCGCTCGCAGTAACCGAACTCGTCGCTAAAAACGGCATTGCAGGTAATTGGCTTTGGTGGTCGTTTTTGGCTGGCGGAATGCTCACTACCTTCTTTTTCGCGCGGCTTTGGCGACGCGCCGAAGTCCTCACGGAAGTCGAACTCATCGAGTTGCGGTATGGCGGCGCGGGCGCGAGTTGGCTGCGCGGCTTCAAATCCGTTTACTTGGGTTTGTTTATGAATACCATCATTTTGGCGTGGGTAAACCTCGCAATGGTCTCCATATTTAGGGTGTTTTTTAATGTAGATGATACAACCGCGCTGCTGCTCACGGGCGGCGCGATGCTGATAACCGCTATTTATTCGTCTATTTCGGGCTTGATGGGCGTAGCAATTACTGGCGCGGTGCAGTTTGGTTTAGCCATGTTAGGCTGTATTATATTAGCAATATTGGTGGTTTATTCGCCACAAATAGGCGGTATCGACGGCTTAAAAATGAAATTGGCGGAGCGGTCGCCCGACGCGCTGTCTTTTTTTCCGACTATCGGGAGCAACGGCTCGAGCATCGGCACTGCCAAAACATTGGCGTTAAGCGTCAGTGCATTTTTCGCTTATGTGGGCGTGCAATGGTGGGCGGCGTGGTATCCTGGCGCAGAACCTGGCGGCGGCGGCTATGTCGCGCAACGCATGATGAGTGCGCGGAGCGAAAAAGATGCGGTTTTCGCGACCTTATTATTTCAAGTGGCGCACTACTGCGTCCGTCCGTGGCCCTGGATTTTGGTCGGTTTGTGCGCCATCATTTTGTACCCCGAATTGCCCGAAAAAGACATTCGCTTAGGTTATGTGTATGCGATGAAGGAGTTTTTGCCGAGCGGCTTACGCGGTATGTTGTTGGTCGCTTTTTTGGCGGCTTATATGAGTACTGTTTCTACGCAACTCAACTGGGGCGCGTCGTATTTGGTGAACGATTTGTACAAGCGATTTTTTCGCCCTTTGCAGTCTTTCGGCGACCCGAACAGCCCCGACGAGCGCGCCGCCGACCAACATTATGTTTGGATAGGACGGCTCGCCACCTTGATTTTAATGGTTTTGGGCTTACTAACCACCACACAAATCGACTCTATTTCTGACGCTTGGGCGTTTGTGATGCAGTGCGGCGCAGGCTTGGGTTTGGTGCTTATTTTGCGCTGGTATTGGTGGCGGATTAACGTTTGGAGCGAAATATCGGCGACCGCCGCGCCGTTTGTAGCGGCAATTATTTTGCGCCTTATCGGCAACAAAGACTTGCTTTCTTTCCCGAATGAATTTCTTTTTACGGTCGGTTTTACGACCGTCGTTTGGATTACCGTGACGATGTTCACAAAGCCTGAAACGGACAAAGTGCTGCGCCGTTTTTACGATAAAGTGCGCCCCGACGGCGTTTGGACTCCGTTTCAAAACGGCGATAATACCTCCTCAAATACCTCGATGCGCAACCTACTCGTCTGTTGGCTGAGTTCTATCACGATGACGTACAGCACCTTGTTTTGCTTAGGAAAATTCATTTTTAAAGAATGGACGGAAGCCGCAATTTGGCTCGCCGTAGCCGCCGTAACCTTGTGGGTACTGCGTATTTTTATCAATAAAACAAGTATTTTGGATTAAAATGTCATGTTAAGTTGATGCCATAATTATCCTTATAACTTACAGTAAATCAAATAGTTGTAAACCAAAAACCTTGCAGAAGGTCTTTTTTTACAGGAAAATTTTACCACGAATTTCGCGAACTTTCACTAATTTTATCGGCGGACGGTTTTTAATTGACTTCGTCTAATCTTCGATTTTCACTAATATTTTTATAATTTTCATTCGAAAATCATAAGAATTAACCGAATTTTAACCCGTTTTTCCTTAAAATCAGTGCGTTTAATAAAAATCGAAGATTTTTATTAAACTAATTAGTGAAATTAAAATTATCAGTTCGTCAAAAATTAGCGGAAATTTGAGAAATTCGTGGTGAAAATCATAATACTAAAAATACCTTTGCAAGAAATTTTTATATTAAAGTATTGATTATCAGCAAATTAAAACGATTTTATTAGCTAAAAATTAAAACAAACACATAAATATTTTGGATTTATAACATACAAACACAACAAAACAATCATGTTAGACACCAAATTAATACGCACCCTTGCGCTCCTCA
>JAYWGJ010000009.1:0-3737 GCA_043778315.1 Saprospiraceae bacterium
GAACGGCGAGACACTTTACGCATGAATTTTCCGATTTATAACACGCATATCAGCGCGATTTTTGAGGATAAAGTGATGGAAGGCTGGTATGTACCTGCGAGTGGCAGCAACTACAAAATCAAATTCGTAGCGAAGCACGGACAGTCGTTTCGGTTCACTGAACTTAAAAATCTGCCCTCGGTGGACGTGACGGGCAAATGGGCGGCGGTTTTTGGTTTGGATAAACCTGCCAAAGAACACGAGCCTGCGGTCGGCGAGTTTCAGCAAAAAGGAACTGACCTCACGGGTACATTTATGACCGAAACAGGCGATTACCGCTTTTTGCAGGGAACGGTACAGCAAAAAAAAGTAGGCGGCAAAACGGTAGATAAATTATTTCTGTCGTGTTTTGACGGGAGTCATGCCTTTTTATTTGAGGCGTTAGCTGGTAAAGACCGCTTAGACGGCGCGTTTTGGTCTGGTGGACAGTACAAAACGACGTGGGTCGCGGAGCGCAACGCAAATGCGCGACTGCGCGCTGCCGACAGTTTGACGAGCCTAAAAGCGGGTGCGAGCTTCAACTTTTCGGGTTTGGACGGCGACGGCAAACGCCGCAGCCTCAACGACGCGGCATGGAACGGCAAAATAAAAGTGGTGCAAGTACTAGGGACTTGGTGTCCGAACTGCTTGGACGAAACCAAATTTATGATGGAATATTTGGGTAAAAACCCAAATAATAACGTAGCGGTAATTGGTTTAGGTTACGAAAAATCGCATCAGCCTTCTGCGCGTATCGCCAAATTAATGGCGTACAAAAAACAACTGCAACTGCCTTACACGGTTCTGGACGCGGGTTTTGCGAGCGCGGACTCTGCGGCGGCAAGCCTACCGATGCTCAATACGATTATGTCGTTTCCGACGACAGTAATATTAGATAAAAATAATAAAGTGCGCAAGATTTATACAGGTTTTTCGGGACCTGCCACGAGCGAATACACTAAGTACAAGGCGGAATTTGCCGCCTTGATACAAAAAATAGCCGCAGAGTAAGAAACATAAGCATTTTATTGCAGTAACATATTAATTATTTTCAATTACAGCAAACTAAATATGTTTTTTATTCGTCTATGATAGTAAATAGTGCAAAAAAAGGTCTGATTTTTGCATTATACAATTAAATATAAGCATTTTATCCATTTATATATATGAAATTATTTCTTGCCTACGCTACCGAAAATCACGAGGCAGCAGCACATTTGGTGAACGGATTGGAGCAGTCGCCGTTTGAGGTGGTGCATTTCAACGAAATTACTGCTAATAGAAGCGATGTTGTCGAGCAAATGCGTACCAATCGCAACAGCTTGACGGTACTTTTATTGAGTGAAAACTACCTGAAATCTGCTACTTGTATGGACGGAATGTTGGCATTGGTGCAGACTTTAGAGCCGACAGGACGCTTGATTGTTGCCTTAACGGACAACGTGAAAAGTGAAAATTCACCGAACGAACCTGAGCGATTGAAGCTCGATATCGACCGCTCGAGCATCGTTATACAATACCAAAATTACTGGACGGACACCTATCTTTCTTTGCGGAAAGAAAAATGGAATGTGCCTGCCGAAAAGCTCGAGTTGTACGACCGCGCCGTAATCACAGCGCGCAATATATCGAATGAAATAGCGGCGTTTTTGCGTCAGGTGCGCAATGCAGGCTACCAAATGCAAGAGGTTTTAGCTGAAAACAACTACAAAATGTTGTTTATAAAAGCTGGGTTAGATAATGATAAAGGGTTCAAAAATTTCGTGGCGCAAACGGTGATTAACGAAGCGGTGATGCCCGTGAGCGACGTAGAACCTGCATTGAGCGAAGCGAAATCAATAGAAATAGTATCAGAAATAGCACCCGAAATAGCACAACAAATAGTACCCGAAACAGTAGCTGTAATGCCGCCGATAGTTGCCGAAGTTGCAGCGGCAATCGTCGCGCCTGCACCCGTAGAAACGGCAACAGAAAACGAAGAAACCGACCCTGAATTATTGAAATTGATACCTGGCTTGGATTTGCTAAAAGCAGAAACAACAGTACAAACCGCACCCGAAACGGTAGCGGAAGTACCCGCCGTGATAGTAGAGCCGATAATAGAAAAAATAGAAGCGGCGGTAGCACAAATGCCTGTAATAGAAGCACCAATAATAGAGCAGGTAGAAGAAAAAGCAATACCAATACCGCCTGTAATGCTTGCACCCGAACCAATACGAGTACCTATACAAATACCTGTAAATGAACTAATTACGATTGAAAAAGGGGAAGCGACTGCGGAGCGTATTCGCTTAGAGCGGCAGTTGGCAGTACAGCCAAATTCGCCCGAAGCCCTGTATGAATATGCTGTATTTATACACGAAAACGATGGCGAAATAGAACGCGCAAAAGACTGCCTCGAGGACGCAATACACCACAATCGCCGCTTCGAAAAGGCGTATTTATACTTAGGACATGTGGTAGAAACGGCTGACCAAGACCCGCTGCAAGCCAAAAATTACTACGAAAAAGTGCTGACTATCAACCCTGATAGTTCGGAGGCGTATTACAGGCTCGGGCGCGTAGTGATGCGCTTGTTTCCGCGCCAATACACGATCTCGGCGGAGTACTTCAAACGCGGTTTAGAGCTAAACGCCGAACACGCAGAGATGCACTTTTTGTACGGAAAATTGCTATCAAATGCGTTTAAACGTTATACGCGTGCGCGTCGTCACTTGAAAGCAGCTATCCGTTTGAAACCCAATCACTCAGAAGCCTATTTGGAATTGGCGCGTTTGTACCAAACGGAGTTTGGCGAAAACGACCGCTCGCGCCGCTATTATTTGTCGGCGGTACAAATATCGCCCGAGCTACATACGCCCGAAAACAATACGCTTTTTGACGTTGATGCCGACGAGGTAGCGGCGATGCTTACGCCAAAACCGAAGGTGGAAAAAGTGGATAGTGTAGTGCTTATCACAGGCGCGACTTCGGGTATCGGCTTGGCTACGGCGCGCAAATTTGCCGCACAAGGCTACCGATTAATCCTAAACGGACGCAGAAAAGAGCGTTTAGAGGCATTAAAAGCGGAGCTGGAATTGCACTACGATGCAGAGGTTTTGTTGCTGCCGTTTGACGTGCGCAACGCGAGTGCCGTTTTCGAATCCATCAATAATATACCAAATAATTGGTTGAATATCGATATTTTGGTGAATAATGCGGGTCTCGCAAAGGGGCTTGCGCCGATACACGAGGGCGATATTCACCATTGGAATAATATGATTGACACGAACCTGAAAGGTTTGTTGTTTGTGACTCGCGCAGTGTCGCCCGAAATGGTGGCGCGTCGTCGCGGACACATCATCAACGTCGGTTCGCTCGCAGGTAAAGAGGTGTATTATCGTGGCAACGTATATTGCGCGACGAAATTTGCGGTGGACGCGCTCACTCGCGCAATGCGCATCGACTTGGTGTCGCACGGCGTTCGCGTGAGCAGCGTAAGCCCGGGTCATGTGGAGGAAACGGAGTTTGCAACCGTCCGTTTCGACGGCGACGCGCAGCGCGCCGCTATCTACGACGACTTCAATCCGCTCACTTCCCGCGACGTAGCAGATGCGATTTTCTTTTTGGTCAGCACGCCCGAACACGTCGGCATTCACGACATCGCCTTAGCAGGCGCGCAGCAGGCAGGTGCAACAACCATAGACCGTAGCGGCAGAAAAGCCGTGATAAACGTGGAC
>JAYWGJ010000010.1:0-3710 GCA_043778315.1 Saprospiraceae bacterium
ATAGACGATAATATAGCGGCTATAATCGCCAAATCGATAGCGGGGTCATCTACTTTTATGCCGCCTGCGATGTTCAAAAATACATCTTTTGCGCCCAACTGAAACCCGCAGCGTTTTTCCAAAACAGCCAGCAACATCGCCAATCGGCGCAAGTCAAAACCCGTCGACGACCGTTGCGGTGTACCGTAAACCGCCGCGCTCACCAAGGCTTGCACCTCTATCAGCATCGGACGAATGCCCTCGAGGTTCGCGCAAATCGCCGAGCCGCTCAGTTCTTCGTCTTTTTGCGAAATTAGGAGTTCGGACGGGTTGCTCACTTCGCGCAAGCCGCCAGCCAGCATTTCGTAGATACCGATTTCTGCGGTTGAGCCAAAACGGTTTTTTATCGTCCGCAAAATGCGGTAAGTATAGTGTCGGTCGCCCTCAAATTGCAATACCACATCTACGATGTGTTCGAGGAGTTTCGGACCCGCGATAGTACCTTCTTTTGTGATGTGTCCGATGACAAAAACAGGGCAATTCGTCTCTTTTGCCAGCCGTTGCAACTCGCCTGCGCACTCGCGCACCTGCGAAATACTGCCGGGCGTACTGTCAATATCGGGCGAAACTAAGGTCTGAATAGAGTCAATCACCACGAGTTGCGGCTGCACCTCCTTGAAATATTTAAAAATAGCGGTCGTACTCGTTTCGGTCAATAAAAAGCAAGATTGATTGCGAATACCGATGCGTTCGGCGCGCATTTTTATCTGTTCTTCGCTCTCCTCGCCCGATACATACAAGATGCGGAGCGGCAATTGCAGGGCGGCTTGCAGCATCAGCGTACTTTTTCCGATGCCAGGTTCGCCGCCCAAAAGTACCAACGAACCCGCCACAATTCCGCCGCCGAGTACGCGATTGAGTTCCGCGTCGGGCGTGACGATGCGCGGCGTGTTGCTCATCTCCACGTTTTGTATCAATATCGGACGGGTTTTGCGCTCGTCGGTGCGCCAAACGCGCTGCTCGTCTTTTTTATCCTTTTTCTCTACAATTTCCTCCGAACAGGTGTTCCATTCGTTGCAAACGGGGCATTTCCCAAACCATTTGCCTTGCGCTGCGCCGCAAGCGGTACAGAAAAATTGTTTTTTTATGGTAGCCATTGTTTTTATAGAAATTAAATTGAAGTGGAAATTATTATAATAAAATTGTCACGAAAATCACTTTTTCCATTTAAAAGTATTCACCATTTGCATAATATCATTTTTAACAAACTCCACCACGGGTTTTAAAGAATCGGCGTTCGATTTGGTAGAAAAATACAACGCGCCGCGTATGAAATTACGACTGCTATCCGTCAGGTAAAACTGAAACGGAGACGCAACATTGCCTTCCAAATTGAACACAACACCCGAAACACCATTAGGATTTTGTACATTTATTTCGTCGATATAATCCGCTTTTACGCTGTGTTTGCCTGTGAGTTCGTGCGCGTCACCTATAAATTTTCGGAAATCAGTTTCGTTGTGTATTTGCTTGTAGCTAATGTGTACTTTGCCTTGAAACATCGGATAGTCAATATCAAACCAACAAGCATTTTCGGGTTTTTCACCAAAATAAGACTTGTCTTGTACTATTTTACAGTATTTTGGTTGCGAAAACGTAAAATTACAGTAATTCGTATCAAACGCAATATACTCGGGTTTCGGAAAACTAATGCGCGGATACGCACGCGGACGCGGACGCAAAACGGCATCGCCACAAGCACTTAATAATATTATAACACTAAAAATAGTGGCGGTTATAAAAAAATATTTTTTCATAAAGAAAGCTGTAATTACGTTTAATTTACAATTATTTTTTTGCGGTAACGCAATAAGAAGAAGTGTCGCGTAGGTTTTTATCGAAGCGGTCTAAAAACGGTGCGACCGCTTGTGTCATGAACCAGAGGGGTGCTAAAACGTAGTTCACCCAGCCGCCTAACCGAAAATGATAGCGGTAGGTTTGATAGTTGAAGCGGAGCGAATGTGTCACCCAGAAACCTGTATCGGGCATTACTACTATGTCACGAAAACCTGCTTTCTGAAACATATACTCTAAACCGTATTTTGTATAACGAAAATAGTCGTAAGGCTCTTCGTGTAGCGACCAAAAAAACGGAACGGTCAGCAGTATTTCCGCGTCGGGTTTCATAATTCGGTAGGCTTCGTCGAGGAGTTGTTGCGGCTCGCAGAGATGCTCGAGCGTCTGAAAACAGACGACAGTATCGGCTTGCGCGTCTGCAATCGGCAACGGTTTATTGAGGTCGGCGACCACGTCCATCGTTTGCGAATGCAGCGTATTACCCCAATCTACGCCGATATATTCCGCGACAAGCGGCGCAATAAAATCGTGATACGGCTTTGTGCCGCAACCCAAATCGTAGAGCCGACCTTTATACATAGCGCGGTTGCGCACTACATTATCGTTGCAGATTTTTTTTATGCGCCAATTGTGCGCCCAATATTTTACAGGAAACATAAGGAATGAAGAGAAAATAAGGTACTGAAAATTATTGCGTAGGATTTTGTGTCAAAACAAGGCAAATTTGAGGAGCAATGCCTAGCATTGTAACGAAAATTTAACGCAGTTTTGGCGCATGAACAAAAAATAAAGATAGCAAAACTATATTTATTTGCCGTGAACGGGTGAAACCCAGCAAGTAAGAATTTAGTAACTTATTTTGGACACGTTCCCAAGGCAAATGTACAGGTATTCTACCAAAAAATAAGTTATATTTAGAATTGTTTTGAACGTAAATACAGTTTATTTGTAAAAAACAAATACAAATTTGCGTAAAGCTCGAGCTATTTTTTACCTTTGTGCAGGCGTTAAATTTATTTTTATTATAAAATATGATTACGTTTTATTTATTTTGAAAGTTACGATATAAAGTTACTATATATAATGTATAAATTTTTATTGCCTACAATTACAATTTTTATTATCTCAAATTTGGGTATTGTGACAGTGTCGGCGCAGCAAAATCCAATTTTAGATAGCCGTATAGATAGCATTGCGCCGTCGCAACGCGGTGGAACGGTTGTCGGAAAACCGACAAATCTACCGCGCAGCAGCAGCGAAGACGATACTTTGCGCGTCACTTACAGCTTCGCGCACGACCGCACGGCGCGTCCGAACGATACTTTATTTGCGGATATGTACCGCTTCAACCCTTGCGAGCGACAGGCTGTGCCATACACTTTTTTGGGCAATATCGGTCAGGCGCACTATCCGTTAGTGTATCAATCAGAGGCGCGAGCAGGCTTAGACGCAGGTTGGCATCAGTACGATTTGTATATGCCCGAGTATGCCGCGCTGCGTTTTTACGATACACAAAAGCCATTTTCGGAGGTTTTTTATACGCAAGCAGGTAATCAATTTCAGGGAACGGTGTCGGCGCGATTGGCAAAATCGTTCGGCAGCAACTGGGCGGCTTCGTTCGATTATCATTTGTTTTCGCAAAAAGGACGCTACGCGGGTCAGGCGGTTCGCACCTCGCACGTCAGTTTGGGTTTGCGGTATCGCAGCACGAATAATAAGTACGAACTGCGGATTGCGGGCATCTCTAACGTAGCTTCGACGAAGCAAAACGGCGGTGTAAATATTAGCAGAAATGCCATAATTAGTGACAGTTTATTAAGCCGCTCGCGCGACTACGCGCAGCGCGAAACTGTACCCGTGCTGCTCACGAACGC
>JAYWGJ010000011.1:0-3708 GCA_043778315.1 Saprospiraceae bacterium
TATTTATTACAACTTTTATGCTTCGCAAAGTTGAAATAAATAACTTCATTTCACGAAAATACTTTTATTAGCGACATAGATACTTCACTACGTTTTAACTATTTTTCTGCGTTCCCGATAATCACGCCTAATTTAAAACATATACTTATCAACTAAAATAAATCATGTACACAACCGAAAAACAAACCGCTTTGGCGCAGCTTACCCTCAGCTTGTCGCAACAAATAAAAACCCAAAATCTCCCACACGACGAGCCGACGCTGCGCAGCTTGGAGGAAGTGCTGCATTACCACGAATGGCGGTATTACGTCCAAAACGATGCAATATTAAGCGATTACGACTACGATATGTTGTATAAACAACTCGAACGGATAGAAGCGGCGCGTCCCGAACTGGTATCGAGTACCTCGCCTACTAAGCGTGTAGGTAGTGATTTGAGCGGCGATTTTGTGACCGTGCCGCATTATTCGCCGATGCTTTCGCTCGAAAATACTTATAATGCCGACGACCTCAACGACTTTGACCGCAAGGTGCATGAGCGCGTCAATCAAGCCGTTGACGCGCCGATAGAATATGTGGTTGAACCCAAATTTGACGGCGGAACTATCTGTTTGGTGTATGAAAACAACGCGCTGCTGCGCGCCGCTACTCGCGGCAACGGCAACGCAGGCGACGACATCACGGCGAATGCGCAAGCGATGCGCACCATTCCGTTGCATGCTGACTTTGCACAATACGGTATTTTTAGATGCGAATTGCGCGGCGAAGCGATTATCAGCAAACCGAATTTCGATGCATTAAATATCATAAAAACAGCAACGGGACAAGCCTTGCTCGCTAATCCGCGCAACGCCGCTACGGGTGTGATGCGCGTGAAAGACCCGAGCGAGGTGCGCCTGCGCCGCTTAGAAGCGTTCGTGTATCAGATGGCTTACGCCGTCGATGCAGACGGAAAAGATGTGTTGTCGAGCATCGCTACGCACCACGAAGTGATGGAATTACTCCAGAAATTGGGCTTCAAAGTGCCTACTATTGAGCGAAAGCTATGCAAAAACATCAGCGAAGTTGCCGCTTTTGCGGAACATTGGGAGGCGCGTCGCGACAGCTACGACTACGAAATAGATGGTATGGTAGTAAAGGTGAACCGCGTAGATTGGCAGGCGATGTGCGGACTAACCTCGCATCACCCGCGCTGGGCAGTAGCCTACAAATTTAAGGCACGACAAGCGACTACGCGCCTCCGCGAAGTGGAGTTTCAGGTGGGCAGAACGGGTGCTATCACGCCCGTCGCGAAGCTCGAACCCGTCGCATTGGCAGGCGTGACGGTGTCGTCGGTGTCGCTGCACAACGCCGACCTAATCCGCGAAAAAGACATACATATCGGCGATATGGTTTTGGTGGAGCGCGCAGGCGACGTGATTCCGTACATCGTGAAAGCGATAGCGGAGCTACGCGACGGCAGCGAAACGCCCGTGCAGTTCCCGACCGTTTGCCCTGTGTGTGCGTCCACGCTCATCAGACCCGAAAAAGAAGCGGTTTGGCGATGCGATAACGACGACTGCTCGGCGAAAATAGTAGAACGATTGGTGCATTTTGTGAGCAAAGACGCGATGAATATCGACGGTTTTGGTCGAGCGTATATTGAGCGGTTTTGGCAGGAAGGTATGCTCGACTCCGTAACGGGTATTTATGGTTTGAATTATGATAAAATCAAAACTTTTGAGGGTTTTGGCGAACGTTCGGCAGAAAAACTACGCATTGCGGTAGAGCAATCCAAACAAAATCCTGCCTATCGCTTGCTGTACGCGCTCGGCATTCGACACATCGGCGAAGGCGGCAGCAAAATACTGACCGCCGAAGTGGAGCGGTTGCAAGACCTACAAAACTGGTCGTTGGAGCAGTTGCGCGAGTTGCGGGACATCGGTCCGAAAGTGGCGCAACAAGTATTCGACTATTTTAGCAATCCGAAACACATCGCGCTCCTCGACGCGCTCGCCGAACTCGGCGTAAACACTACGCGGCTGCCCGAAGAGCAGCGCAACGACGCGATGGTGCAAGACGGTTTGTGGAGTGGCAAAACGATACTTTTTACGGGTAAAATGTATCAGGCTTCACGCGAACAAGCCGAAGCGATAGCGCAGCAGCACGGCGCAAAAGTACTAAGCGGAGTCTCCAAAGACCTCAATATATTGGTCGTTGGCGAAAAAGCAGGGAGTAAATTGGCGAAAGCACAAAAATTAGGAACGGTGCAAATAATGACGGAAGCGGAGTTTTTTGAGCAAGTCCCGAAATGATTTGGGCGTTCGGGTTTTAACCCGCACAAAACAGGGCTTGAAATCCATATAATTATTCAAGCCGCCCTACGACTACGAATTTTGTAAAAACGCTGTCGGAATGGGGCGCGTCGCGGTCGAGTTCGGCGGTGAGGTCTTGCCCTGCCCAATGCTCGTAATGTTGCCCGTTGCGCCACAGTCGGCTGGCGGTCACGTCGTAAATCAGCCCTTGGTACGCCACCCAAATCTCTTCGCGGTCTTGTCCGTTGCGCAGCGCAAGCTGCTGCCGAGTGTAGGTTTGCATAGTTTATAAAGAAATTGAAATTGATTTTATTGCTATTACAACAAAAAAAATAGACAACCATATTTACATACGGTTGCCTATGGCAGTGAAAGAACCCGTCGGCACACCCTCTGCTGCAAAGATAGGAAAAGAATTTGTAGTATTGCAAAAATAATGAATTTATTATCAAAAATAAAATAAAACGAGACGTTTACGAAGCCTCGAAGACCTCGCAAACGCGGCGCAAAACTAATCGTTAATCACTGAACACTAATCACTAAAAAAAGATGCGTTTACAAATTTGGGTGGTCGGTATTGGCATTTTATTGCTAATTATCAAGTTTACGGCGTACTTTTATACGGGTTCGCTCGCGATACTGACCGACGCGGTAGAGAGCATCGTGAATGTGGCGGCGGGTTTGTTTGCGATGTACAGCCTCAACTACGCCGCGCAGCCGAAAGACGACGACCACCCTTACGGTCACGGCAAAATAGAGTTTATTTCGGCTGGCATGGAAGGGACGTTGGTTATTTTGGCAGGCGGATATATTTTGGTAGAAATAGCGCGGAGTGCTTTTGAGCCGCATTTAGTGACTGGTTTTGGAGTCGGTTTGCCGTTAGTTTTGATTAGCGGCGGCATCAATTACGGCATGGGGCGACTGCTCGTCCGCAAGGGCGAAGCGGAAAAATCGCCGACGATGATTGCAGGCGGCTTGCACCTTATCACCGATGCGTATTCTGCGCTCGGTCTGCTGTTTGGGCTGCTCGCGGTGTATTGCACACATATATATAGTATGGATTTGGTTTTTGCGGGCGTTTTCGCCGCACTCATTATTTATACGGGTTGGGGCATCATACAAAAAGCGATGGCGGGCATCATGGACAAAGCCGACCTCGCGCTCGCCGCCGAAGTGATTGATTGCTTAGACGCAAAACGACAACCCGACTGGATAGACCTCCACAATTTCCGCATCATACAATACGGCTCTGCGCTGCACATCGATTGCCATGTCACGGTGCCGTATTATTACACCGTCGCGGAGGCGCACGAGGTCATCAAAGACCTCGAGGACGTGCTATTAGCGAACACGAAGCGCGACCTCGAGATTTTTATACACACCGACCCGTGCATACCGCGCCTGTCTTGCACCG
>JAYWGJ010000012.1:0-11014 GCA_043778315.1 Saprospiraceae bacterium
AGTGATGCCTACGGCGACTACTACTTATACCGTCACCGCGACAGCCGCGAACGGTTGTACGGCAAGTGCAACGATTGAAATATTATTCAATAAAACCCCACCGACCGTAACAAGCATTGTTACCAATGCCAGTTGTACAGCGATTGCAGACGGCGCTATTGATATTACGGCAGGAGGTGTACCTACACTAAGCTATATTTGGAATAATAGTGCAACTACGCAAGACCTCGCCAATATACTTTCAGGTACTTATACCGTGACTGTAAGGGCGGGTAATGGTTGTAGTTCCACCAAAGTAGTTACGGTCAATGATACTTATACGGCAGCAGCAGTCCCTGCGGGCGTAACCGTTCCTACGGGCGGCGCGTTCCCAGCGTGTTTTGCAGCAGCAAGTAATGGCGGTGCAGCCGTAAGTGAGACGTTTGATAACTTCTGTACGCCTAACTTAACTACACCTGTTGGCTTGACAACACCAAATACAGGTAACGGTATCATAAAAGGAAACGGTTATAATAGTGTACAAACAAATACTTGTGGTATTGTATTTAATCACCCTGTAGCTTATACGATTGACTGTGCGCGAAGTGGTAACTTAGATGTGACGGTTACGCCACAAGCTACACCTGCTCCGACGGGTACAATTACACAGTTAAATGCAGCGATTTATGGTCCGTTTAGCGCGGCTTGTCCGACTATTAATTTTGCTACGGATATGGCTATCGATTGCCAACAGCAGACCAATTTCTCTACGCCAGCTTTGCTACAAGTTACAGGCGCGACGGCAGGACAGGTTTATATCGTGGTAGTAGATACCGATAACGGACGTGGTGCGGTAGCAATTAGCGCACCGATGGGCGGTGGCTCTGCTTTGCCAGTTGATTTGTTATCGTTTACAGGTAAAATCAATAATACCGAAAACGATATACACTGGGAGAGTGCGAGTGAGAAAAACGTAGCGTTTTTCGCAGTAGAACGCTCTACAGATGGTATCAACTTTAAGGAGGTGAACAGAACATCAGCGACCAATCGCACGCATTTTATGGCTTACGACTGGGCAGACAAAGCACCTGCCGCGCGTAGCTATTACCGCTTGCGTATGGTAGATTATGACGGTAGCTATCGTTTTGCACCAAACCTCGTGTTGTTGGAGCGCAAGCGCAATGCGTTGGCGATAAGCGAAGTGTATCCTATTCCTACCTCGAGTGGTATCACGGTAGAGTACGAAGCGATAGGGCAAGGTGAAGTGACCTTTACGGTGACTGATGCGATAGGCAGAGTAGTAACCACACGCAAATTAGTGGCTCGCGAAGGCTTGAACATCGAGAATATAGATATGACTAATTTGGCGGCAGGTATGTATTTATTACAATTAGACCAAAATGGAACGCACCGCACTGTGCGTAAAATAATTAAGGAATAATTAGGTTTTAGGTTTGAAATAATAAAAAGCGGGCGTACTATTCTGATGAATGGCGCGCCCGTTTTTTTATTGTCAGATTTTTTATTGTTTGCGCTTGAAGCACAAATAAAATAATTTTGTTTCGTGCAAACACCTTTGTTTAGTAAAAAGCCTTACCTTTGTATTGGTGCCAAACCTCACTTACAGTCGGCGTACTGTAAGGGAAGGAGCTTCGCTAAGGCGGAGTTCCTTTTTTTGTGGCAATAGTGGTATGATAATTGTAATTGGGAGATGTTGTGAACTGCAAAATATTGCGGTTGTACGAGTTGGTATTCAATTTATTCCGTGCGTTAAAACCTGCGGCTATTCATCTTCCATAGGTTAAAACCTGCGGCTATACATTAAAAAATTATTTATTAAAATATGTCTCTTCTTGCTCCCTTCACCTGCTTTGCACCTGGTCGTATCAACTTGATAGGCGAGCATATAGATTATAATGGCGGCATGGTGCTGCCCGCAGCTATCTCTATCGGCGTGACGGCGGAAGTAACGCCGACGGGCGTACCGATATTGGATATACAAAGCGACATCGACGGTGGATTGGTGCATCGCATCAACCTATTGCATAACAAAACGGTACAAACACCGAACGATTGGACGCGATTGGTACGCGGCGTAGTGAGTGTATTGGAGCAGAAAGCGGTAAAGATGCAAGGCGCGACGGTGCGGCTGCGCTCTTCGCTACCTGTGGGTTCGGGCTTGTCGTCGTCGGCGTGTGTCGGCGTACTTACGGCGTATATATTGCGGCAATTGGCGAACGAAACAACCGATAAGACTACCTTAGCCTTGGAGGCGCAACGCGCCGAAAACGAATATATGGGCGTTCCGTGCGGTATTATGGACCAGTTTGTGATAGCGAGCGGCAAAGCGGAACACGCGCTATTGCTCAATTGCGAAACGCTTGCCTACGAATATCTACCGATACAGTTCGGGGATTATGAGCTGCTGATTTTGAATAGCAATAAACCACGACAATTAGTGGAGTCTAAGTATTCGGAGCGCAAGGAGGAATGCGATATGGCGTTGCGGCTACTTAGACGACGCAATGGAAAACTCGCAAATCTTTGCAGTAGCAGCTTAGATGAAATCTCGATGCTCGAGGACGCGGTGTTGCGCCGTCGGGCGTTTCATGTGGTAGGCGAGCAGCAACGGGTGCTGGCAGCGAAAGACGCGCTCTTGCGCTACGATGTGCATCAGTTGGGGCATCTGTTCAATGCGTCGCACGAGTCGCTGCACCGCTTCTACGAGGTGACAGGCTACGAGCTAAATTCGCTGGTACGCGCCGCGCAAGCACATGACGCTTGCATCGGTGCGCGTATGACGGGAGCGGGTTTTGGCGGCTGCGGAATCGCGTTGGTGCATCGCGAGCGCATGGCGGAGTTTACACAAAAAGTAGGCGATTTGTATTATAAAAAAACAGGTTTGCGTGCTGCGATAATGCCTTGCACGGTAGTAAATGGTGTGGGATAAGCCTTAGAGTTTTGATATTTAATTGTAAAAAATAAAAAACAATCGATATTATAACAAAATAAATAAGTTTATATTAATAAATTTGCATTTTATAAATTTAACTTTTACTATCACTGAAATCCTATTTGTTCTGCTAATGAAATATCTTACTTTAAGTGTGATAATTTTGATGCCGTTGGCGGTAAGCTCCGCGCAAGAGGATGCAGAGCGGCAGCTAAAACACGCCCCGAGGAGAATAACGGTGTATCAATACATCAATCTATACGCTAATATGGCAGTGACTGAGATGTTGCGCACAGATATACCCGCGAGTATTATATTAGCGCAAGGTATAGTAGAATCGTCGTTCGGCAATAGCAGTTTATCTATGGAGGCGAATAATCATTTTGGTATAAAATGCGGTAACGATTGGAACAAAGAGCAATACCAAAAGGAAGATGATGATTATGACCAAGAAGGGAAACTAACAAAGTCTTGTTTTCGACGGTATGCCAAAGCCGACGACTCATTTTACGACCATTCAGAGTTTTTATTGACGCGTAACAACTATAAGGGCTTATTTAAATTATCTACGAAAGACTACAAAAAGTGGGCTTATGGCTTAAAAGATGCAGGCTACGCGACATTACCCGCTTATCCAGAGATATTAATCTCCAATATAGAAAGATATAAGCTATATTTATTCGACCAAATCACGGCGAGCGAAGACAAAGCAACCGAGGTGAAACAAACAACAAAAGAGGTAACAAAAAAATTAGAAAAGACGATAGATTTTAGTAGTATTTTTGTGAATACGATAGACCTGAACTCGATTGAGCCATCTGATATACCCGACGTTTACCTACACAATAAGCTCAAAATGATAGTGGTAAAGCAAGAAGATACGCCCGAAAGCATTGCAAGGAAATACAATATTCCGTTAGATAATCTATTGAGATTCAATGAATTGAAGCCAAATGATGCGTTCATACCATTTCAGTTCGTTTACTTAGAACCAAAGCGACATTGGTATAAGGGTGAAGCCCTAACGCATACGGTACAGGCAAATGAAAATATTTATTTGATAGCGCAGCTATATGGCATAAAAGCGAGTCTGCTCCGCAGCCACAATCTACTTTCGGAGGGAGAAGAACCCGTAGAGGGCGCAATAATTTATCTAAAAGAACAAGTGCAGGTGCGTCCGTTGCTGCGTAAAGCACCATTGAGACCGAAGATAAGCGTGCACCCGCTACAACCACAAGCACCGCCGCCGCCGCGATAAATACCAAATTAATACCTAATCAATATCAAATTAATACCTAAGAATAAAAAGGGATACAGCGATTAGTCGCTGTATCCCTTTTGCACTTTTAATATCGTCGAGCCAAGAATTAGTCTTTCTTTTCGGTTGGTTTAGGCATTTTATCGTCGCCATCTTTTTTCGGTTCGGCGGTCTCTTTTTTGATTTCTAAGCCGTCTTTTTTGGGAGCTTTATCTTTCTTTTCGCCTTTTTTCCATCGCAAATCTTTTTCGTTTAAGGTAAGTTCGTACACTTTTTTGCCCGCTACGTTTAGTACTTCGTAGTGCAGTTTCCGCTCGTTTCGCTCGCCGCTAATGCTGAACCGACCGTAATTATTTTCGTCTTTGATGACCGAACCTGCGCTCACCAACGGATTAGATAGCTCGGGTTCTTTCATATTGCTATAAGTAGTAGAAGTGAGCGACGAATTAGTGATTTCGTATATTTTGTAGCCCTCATTAGGCTGTTGTAGCTCCAAAACTTCGGAAAAGTGACGGTCACCAGAAAGCAAGACTACGCCATTTATCCTACTATTCGTCAAAAACTGCATAAACTCTTGGTACTCGGCAGGGAAGTTGTAAAACGCTTCTTTGGTGTCCATATTATTAATGAATTGCCCACCGTTCACCACGAATTTGAACGGCGCTTTGCTCGTAAGCAAGGCGTTTTGCAGCCAATTGAGTTGGTTGCGCCCCCAATAGGTTTTTTGTTTATTCGGTTTGCCGTCTATCATTTCGGTCATGTTATCGCTTGCGCGAAACGAGCGGTCGTCCATCATAAAAAAGTCGCAATCGCTCCAAGTAAAGGAGCTGTATATGCCTTCGTCTTGCTCGCCATAAGTCATATTGCCCCAGTATTTCATGAATAAGTCACGCGCCGTATGCTTCAAGCGAAAGGAGCGGTCGCTGTCGTTAGGTCCAAAATCGTGGTCGTCCCAAAGCGCGAAATTAGGGCGTGCCACCAATAGCGGCTGCAGATCGGTCACGGCACGGTCGTGCGAGTAACGATATGCCATGCCCGCAGGCGAAGTCAAATCAGGGTCTCTAAAATAAATATTATCGCCCATCCACAAGTTAAAATCGGCTTTTTCAGCCGCCATCGGCTGCAATATTTTGGTGGTTTGCCCGTAACCTTTGCCCGGTCGGTCGTAAATACTGTCGTTGATATACAAACACGAACCCGTCAGGAAAGTGAAATCGGGCGCGGGTTTGCGCCATTCCCACAACTCTTTAGTGTGCAACTGATACGGCACGGGCGCCGGACATTGCTGCAACACTTTATTGACGTAGATAGCGTATTCGTAATCGGTATTCATCTCCAACTCCTCCAAAACGAAGTGAATCGGATTATACTTTTTGCCTAATTCGCCCATGTATGGAATACGATTGCGTTTAGTCGGTTTTTTTGCCTCCCAATACTCGATTTCAACTAAATCAGCATCGGCAGTGACCTCCAAGCCAACGAGCGCGGCGCGATGCTCCACATACCCGAGCATCGGACCCGACTTAACCAAACTCTTAGTCTTTTGCGCGCCAACTTGTTGCGTCAGCAAAAGAATAATACCAGCAATAAATAAAAAATGCTTTTTTTGCATAATGATAAAATATATTTGTATTAATAAAATATGATGTAATATTTGGAACTAGACAACTAAAATAGGTGCAAATATAAGCAAAATATTATAAATCGTAACCTGTCTTTTTGCTAAACAGTACAAATTTTATTCTATAAACGAATATCGTAACCGACAATAATTTTTTTTATCAATAATTTGTACCTTAATCACAAAATATAAGCGCGTAAATTAAACCGTATCAAAGAAAGGTTTTATATTTGTTGCGATAAAAATAAAGTAAGTGAACTATGGTATATACTAAATTTAGCGTTTAAACCAAAGTTTACAAAAAATAGCTAAGGAAAGAAGAAAAAATAAGTAGTAACAAAATATTGTGAAGAATTTTGTGTCAAAACAAGGCAGATTTGACGATTAATGCAGTGCATTGTAAGGATAATCTAACGCAGTTTTGGCTCAAAAGGCAAGCAATATTGGTACTGATTATTTTAGACGCTTTCCTAAATCCTTCAAAACCCTTTTATTATGAAAAAAGTAGTTTCTCTCAACGAGTTTATCGCTACCTCCCAAAAAGATTTTGCCTTCGCTTCGGGCGAACTATCGGGCTTGCTGCGCGACATCGGTTTAGCGGCAAAAATCATCAATTTTGAGATTAACCGCGCTGGCTTACGCGACATTTTCGGAACGGTAGAACAGTCGAATATCTCGGGCGACCTGGTCCAAAAACTCGACCAAATCAGCGACGAATTGTTTATCAATAGTCTGCAAAATAGCGGCGAGTGTTGTGGCATCGCGTCGGAGGAAAACGATGATTTTGTGACGTTCAAGCCGCAAGAAGGTCGCGACCCTAAATATGTCGTGATTTTTGACCCGCTCGACGGCTCGTCTAATATCGACTCGGGCGTTTCGGTCGGCACTATTTTTGCGATTTATCGCCGCGTCAGCAAGGGCAAACGCTGCACCTTAGAGGATTTTTTGCAAAAAGGAACAGAGCAAGTTGCGGCAGGTTATATCCTTTACGGCTCCTCGACAATCCTCACTTACACCACAGGCAACGGCGTAAACGGCTTCACCTTAGACCCGAGCATCGGCGAGTTTTTCCTCTCGCACCCCAAAATGCGCATCGCGGAGCGCACGCTCACCTACTCGGTCAATCAGGGGAATTATACTAAATATTACAACGATACGCGTGCTTTTATCGATTATTGTACCAATAATAACCTAAATTTGCGCTATATAGGCTCGATGGTAGCGGACATACACCGCACGTTAATCAAGGGCGGCATCTTTTTCTATCCTGCGCTCAAAGGATTTCCGACAGGTAAACTCCGTTTATTATATGAGTGCAACCCGTTGGCATTTATAGTAGAACAAGCGGGCGGGAAAGCCTCTACGGGGCTGCAACGCATCTTGGAAGTAGAACCGACCTCGCTGCATCAGCGCACGCCTGTTTTTCTAGGCAGCCATAGCTTAGTAGAAAAATACGAAGATTTTGCGCGGGTGTATCGCGAAGTGAACGAAACGAACGCGATTGTGTAGAGAATAGTTGTGCAAACAAAATTGTGGAAACAAAATAACCAAAACATTTATTACCTTTGTGGTGTTATTAGTATTTGAACATTCACACTAGTTTTTTAATCATTTTTTAGTAAAATCATGAAAAAATCACACCTCATAGGAATCGCAATTATCGCGATAGCGATAGCCGTTTTGTTTAGTATCACAGGCGAAATGGGTACTTATGCCACTTTCAAAGACGCACAAGCCGACGTAGGCAGAAAAGTACAGGTAGTAAGTACGCTCAGTAAAGACAAAAACATAGAGTATCAGCCCGAAAAAGATGCCAATGTTTTTTCTTTTTATGCCAAAGATAAGGACGGCAACGAGCGCAAAGTGATATTTAGAAAATCAAAACCGCAGGATTTTGAGCGCAGCGAGCAGATAGTTATCACGGGTGCTGCGAACGAAAAAGGCGAATTTTTGGCATCAGATATGCTACTGAAATGCCCGTCCAAATACGAAAAAGAGCAATTGATAGTTGCGAGTAAGTAGTTTTTTCAGGTGTAAATAAAAAGGTCAAATATCCGTATGGATATTTGACCTTTTTTGCTCTTACTATTTGAAATAAAAATATCAATCTTCGTCTTCTTCTGCTGCAAAAAGTTGCTGCGCGATGCGCAATGCTTTTTCGGAGGCGTGCTGCTCTGCCGCTTTTTTGGTGAAGTCTTCGGCGGTTGCTACTTGCTCGCCGCCTATCAATACGGCAACTCTAAACCTGTCGCGGTTGTCATATTTAAACCGTGCAAGTAGTTCGTAGCTGATGGTTTTGCGGTGTTTCTGGCAAAACTCCAATAGCTGCGATTTGTAATTATCGTCTAAGTCCTCGAGTTCTTGCACATCTAAATAATTGCGTAGAATATCTTTGATGACAAATTTTTTGGTGTGAACATAGCCTGTGTCCAAATAAACCGCTCCAATCAAGGCTTCCAAAGCATTGCCGAGCATCATATTCGAAATCGATTGTACGCCGCTTTCCGCCAAAAAAACATCTAAACCCATGCGGTCAGCAATATCGTTCATCGACTTTCGATTGACGATTTTAGAGCGCATTTTAGTCAAAAATCCTTCATCTTTATTCGCATATTTACAAAACAAATATTCGGCTACAATAGCACCCAAAATCGAGTCGCCCAAAAACTCCAAGCGTTCGTTCGACTCCGCAGCAATATAAACAGGCTCGACCGTCGCATTATTATTGCGGTGCGAAAAAGCCAATTTATAATAGCTGATATGTATAGGCACATAGCCCAACACACTGCTCAATCGACGCACAAAATGCTTGTCAGGTGAGACATAATAATTGTAAAAACGACGAAGCCGTTTAGTCATTCCAATAAAATAAAAATGATGTAAAATTAGTACTTATTAAATAGGTGCTTAGGAAATTTTGCGGAAAATAACCGAAGCATTGTGTCCGCCAAAACCAAAAGTATTGCTTATCGCCGCGTTTACGGTACGATGTTGCGCTTTATTGATAGTCAAGTTTAGTTTAGTATCAATAGCGGGGTCAGTTTCAAAATGATTGATTGTCGGCGGAATAGTGCTATGCTCCATTGCTAATATAGTAGCGATAGCCTCAATCGCACCCGCCGCGCCGAGCAAATGCCCCGTCATCGACTTAGTAGAACTGATATTGAGTTTGTAGGCGTGTTCGCCAAAAACACGCATGATGCTTTTCAGCTCGCCTACGTCGCCGAGCGGCGTAGAAGTACCGTGAACATTGACATAATCAATCTCTTCGGCGCGCATACCTGCGTCCTCGAGCGCGAGATTCATCACTCGAGAAATACCATGCCCATCGGGGTGCGGCGCAGTCATGTGATACGCGTCGGCGGTCATTGCGCCGCCTACTATCTCACAATAAATTTTCGCGCCACGCGCCACCGCGTGTTCGTATTCCTCCAATATCAAAATGCCACCGCCTTCGCCCAACACAAAACCATCGCGGTCTTTATCGAACGGACGCGACGCGGTAGTATAATCGTCGTTGCGCTCCGACATTGCGCGCATAGCGTTAAAACCGCCCACGCCCGTTGTCGTTATCGCACTCTCCGAACCGCCGCTCACTATAATATCCGCCTTATTTAAGCGAATATAATTGAACGAGTCGATGAGCGCGTGAGATGCCGACGCACAAGCAGAAACGGTCGAGTAGTTGATACCACCAAAACCATACTTAATAGAGATAAGCCCGGGCGCAATATCAATAATCATTTTGGGTATCAAAAACGGGTTGTGACGCGGCGTACCATCGCCTGTCGCAAAATCCGAAATTTCTTTTTCTAAGGTAGAAAGCCCACCTATACCCGCACCGAGCACTACTCCTACCCTATCTTTATTGATAAGGTCGAGGTCAAGTTTACTATCCAAAATAGCCTCGTGTGCAGCGTACATCGCAAATTGAACAAAAATATCCATTCTGCGTACTTCTTTTTTGTCGATAACGGTTTCGGGAACAAAGTCTTTCACCTCGCAAGCAAAGCGGGTTTTAAACTTAGACGCATCGAAACGCGTAATCGGCGCAGCACCACTGATGCCCGCAAACAACCCGTTTCGATACGCCTCCACACTGTTACCGAGTGGCGTGACGGCTCCAAGTCCAGTTACAACAACTCGTTTGAACTCCATATTGCTAAGAAAAAAAGATGACGCTGAATGACACTAAGTTTACGCTAATTGCGACTCTACATAGCTAATAGCCTGACCAACGGTCTGTATGCCCTCCGCTTGTTCGTCTGGGATAGAAATACCAAATTCTTTTTCTAGCTCCATGATAAGCTCAACGGTGTCTAATGAATCCGCGCCTAAATCGTTGGTGAAGCTCGCTTCTGGAACCACCTCTGCTTCGTCAGCACCCAATTTATCGACGATAATTTTTTTTACTCTATCCGCTAAAGATGACATAACTAATTGATTAATAATAGTTTAAAATAAATATTTTTGTATAAAATAACCTTGCGTAACGAATTACACTGCAAAGAACGGTATTTACTCGAGGTTTGCAAAACTTTTGGTCAAATATTTTTAAGATAATATATAATACTGTTGGTCGGGCTTGTTATAATTCAATTATAAATTATAATTATAATAAAAGAAAATATTGACGTAGTAAAAGTAAAATTTTAATTTACATCACTTACAATATCTGTTGCTGCGCCAATTTCGTTATCCGAAACCGCAAAATCTTTTGGTCGCGGCAAATCCTCTAAGGAGTGAATGCCGAAATAATCCATAAATTTATTGGACGTGCCATAAAGTAGTGGTCTGCCAGGTGCGTCGGAGCGTCCTATGATAGATAACAATTCTTTTTCTAAGAGTTTTTGTACCGTATAATCGCAGTTCACGCCGCGTATTTGCTCCACTTCGGTCTTCGTAATTGGCTGCTTATACGCAATAACGGCGAGCGTTTCCAAAGCGGAAGTAGTGAGTTTTTTCTTCGCGCTCTGCTTCAAAAACGAGCCGATTGCGCCGTGGTACGCGCCTTTGCTCAAAAACCGTAAGCCACCCGAAATCTCCACGACTTCGAATGGATATTCGTCACCGCGATATTTTAGTAGCAGGTTCTCGACAGCCGCATCGAGCGCGAGAAACTCGATAGTCGTGTCCCACAAGGCTTCCAAAGCCACCTTGATTTCGATGGACGATACCGATTTTTCGGCAGCAAAAACAATCG
>JAYWGJ010000013.1:0-10986 GCA_043778315.1 Saprospiraceae bacterium
TTTAAAATCAAAAAATATGACTTCAACCGTAAAATATTTGGGTAATTTGCGCTGCGAAGCGACGCATTTGGCATCTGGACAAACGATAATCACCGACGCACCGCTCGACAATAAAGGCAAGGGCGAAGCGTTTTCGCCGACCGACATTTTTGCTACATCGCTCGGTGCTTGCGCACTGACGATTATGGGCATCGCTGCCGCCGCACACGGCATAAATATGGAGGGCGCGCGCGCCGAAGTGCAAAAAGTGATGTCGTTAGAGCCGCCGCGCCGCGTAGCGCGCATCGAGGTTTTGTTCGTGATGCCCGCGCTCAATTATAGCGAAAAGCAGCAAAAAATACTACAAAATGCAGCACACACTTGTCCCGTTTCGGTGAGTTTGGGAGGCAGTAGTGTAGAGATTGTGGAGGTGTTTCAATGGCTGTAAATAATTGATTTTAAGGATTTACCTTATTCAAACGTACCGTAATCGTATTTTTATTCTCGTACTCGATGCGCACCATGTACATACCGCGTGCGAGTTCGGCAACGGGGTATTTGCCGTTCGCGGCAGGTTCAAATTCGCGAATTGTTTTGCCTAGAAGGTTGATGATACTTATTTTTTGGACTTCGGTTTCGTTGGCTACCGAAAAAAATTCGGCGGTCGGATTAGGGTACAAATACGATTGTTTGACACTTGCTGAACCCGCACTCGCCTGTGCTATTGAGGGTATTTGCAATGAAAATTGCGCGCTGCTTGTTTGGTTTATACCAATAAAAAATAGTAAAATAAAAATATATAATTTCATAAAGCGGTTCAGATAAAGGTGATTTTAGTACAAATATGAAACAAATACTTTATAATGTCAAAAAAATATCACATTATTTTTATTTTTAATTTATTTTACACAAATCCTTACAATTGATAGCACAACCGCATCGTAAAATAATAGCTATTGAATAGGTTATTGGAGTAAAACGCATAGTTTCTAAATAGATTGCTGTCCGATTTTAGTAAGTTGATAAAGGAGCGCGAAAACTGCATATTTGCCGCCAAATGTTTGTTGAAAAACAAATTTCCTGCCAATACATAGCTAATATCGTAGGTTTTCAAGTCTTTTATCAAAGCATCGGTGAGGTCGGCACCGCCGATGTCGGTCACTTTTACGTTGAGCAGCCGCCCGTAGCTCAAGCCTGCACCTACCTGAAACCGCCAGTCGCGGTAATGCGCCATTATAGGTATTTCGGCGTAGTCGAGGTTGATGCTTCGGAGTGTAGAATTGTAGTCGCGCAAGCCGAGTGCCGCGCCGCGCTGATTGTACTGTATTTCTACACTCGCGTCAAATTTTGGACGAATATGCACGATGCCGCGTATGCCTGCGTTCAAGCCAAATTTATTGTAGCCCGCCATGCCGTCGCCGTCTATTTGCGCGGCGTTGAAGCCCAAAAGTATTTGCGCGCCGAAGCGCGAGGGTGTTCTTTCTTCCGCTATTTTGTCGCCTGCGGTATCGCCGCTTGTGCCATCGTCGGGGTCGGTAGGCTGTGCGAAGGCATTAGGCAACATAGAGATTGCCGAAATAAATAAAATTAAAATTCGTTTTAGTGACATGATATATTTTGTTTTTTTAATGTTATGATATAGAATGTTCTGTTATGAATTTAATAAATTAAAAGTGTGTACGGCAACGAGTGCTGCGGTTTCCGTTCGCAAGCGACTTTCACTAATGCTAACGCCTATAAAACCGTTTTGCGTGGCAAAAGCGACTTCCTCGTGGCTAAAATCTCCTTCGGGTCCTATCAGTATTAGTGCGTTTTGTTGTGGCGTGTAAGCGATTTTGAGTACTTTTCTGTCCATATTAGCATGGCAATACGCGATGAATTTTTGCCCTTCAAAATCTATATTTTTTGTTACAAAATCTTTATAATCAATCACTTCACTTAATACAGGAAAATGATATTTGAGTGATTGCTTAGCGGCAGCGACAATTATTTTTTCGAGGCGATCGAGCCGAACGTGACGGCGTTCTGACTGAAAGCAAATAAGCGGTGTGATTTCGGTTACGCCTATTTCTGTCGCTTTTTCCAAAAACCATTCGTAGCGGTCTATGTTTTTGGTTGGCGCGCAAGCGATATTTATTTTTATTTTATTTACATTATTTGTGACAGTTTTATTTATAATCGTTAAAACCGCTTCTTTTTTACCTATTTTCGCGATTCGCGTGTCGTAAAGGTTGCCGATGCCGTCTGTTACGAGTACCGTGTCGCCTACTTTGTAGCGTAGTACTTGCGTACAATGCCGGGCCTCTTCGTCGGTCAGCGTAATTTCGGCATGATTAATGATAATAGAATAAAAAATGTTCATTATAAATTGTTGTAGTTTCTTTACTGCAAATATATGTACTATTTTTGTGTTACGATAGAATATTTTTTTAGTAAAAAAAGATATTTTTATTTTAACATAATAAAAAATTATGAAACTGCGTTTAAATTATAAAAATAGCGTAATTTTGTGATTGAATTACAATATTCCGTAATCATAATATACTTTTAAATAAACTTAATCAAAAATTGTAAGATGAAAAAACAAATCAAATCAGCAGTAGTTTTAGCTTTTGTACTCGCTTTCGTGGCAGTTACCTCTTCGTGTAATCGCGGAATGGGCTGCCCGTCCAATTTTTCTATTGGCAAAATCGTTTCGGGAATCGCGAAATAGTGACAGTCAAAAATACTTTTAAAAAAAGGTACGGGCAGCTCAAAAGTGTCTGTACCTTTTTTTATTTTAAAAAAATTAAAAAAAAATTTGTTCGTTTAAACAATTAGTGCCTATATTTGCATCGTATTTAAACTAAATCATTTTACATTTTAACTTCATTTTTTATGAAAAAATTATTTTTTATGATTACCCTATTAATGGGTACAATGTTTTTGGGTACTTCGGTACAGGCGGCTGGTGTAGCTACGGCGAACGGCGTAGTGATTACTAACCCTACTACTACTGCGCCGACCGCAGTAGCTAAAAAAACTGGCTTTTTTGCCAAAGTAGGTAGTTTTTTGACAAAAACCTACGAAAATGCACTCGGACACGTTAAAGCAGGCGATGACAAAATGCTTGTTAGTGCTTTGTTGTGCTTCTTTTTGGGCGGTTTAGGGGTTCACCGCGTTTATTTAGGTTCGGGTGGTATCATGATTTTGTGGTACATTCTTACTTTTGGTGGTCTTTTTGGTATCTTACCATTAGTAGAGCTTATCCGTTTGATAATCTCGGGTACAGGGTTCTTGGACGGCAATAAAAGCTTTTTAGCTGCGTTTTCTGGAATGAAATAGTTTTCATTAAACCACAAAAAATCCGCATCAACAACGAGTTGGTGCGGATTTTTTTTATGCGTATTTTTCATACTTTTGTCGCTCCTTTATTCGTGACTAAACACCATATATTTTGCTGGCTCGAGCGTTACTTGTCCTGTTGTACCAAACGTTTTGGTCATATCGGTAAATAGCTCTTTGTAGTCGCCTTTTAGTTGATGACTACTCAGTATCACATCTAAACGCGTATTAGAGAAGTTATTGATTACCAATACTTTATGTCCGTCTTTTTCGCGCACAAACGCATAAACTACATCGTCATGATTGGTCGGAATACGCGTAAAACTGCCGCCGTAGCTGCCGTTCCAAAGAGCTTTATTGCGAGTTTTGAGGTGTAGCAGGCGGCTGTAAAAGTCGCCGAGTTTAAAGCCGTTCCACGCAATCGGGTCTTTATCAAAAAACTTCAATTTTCTATCTAACGCCGCTTCCTGCCCGCTATACACGAGCGGAACGCCTGGCAGCGTAGCCGCAAGCACCGCAAAGGGCTGTACAAACGCGCCCATGCGCTCGTATTCGCTGCCATTCCACGAGTTTTCGTCGTGATTTGACGTGAATTGTAGGCGCAAATTGTCGATTTTGTACTTTTCGGACTCCAATTTATACATTGCGTCTAATTCGCTCACTTTATTTTTGCCTTGCGCGATGCCGTTAAACAGGTGATGCCATTCCCAACCGTAAGTGATATGGAAGGCTTTGGTATGAAATTCGGGTCCTTCCGCCTCCGCCAACCAAAGCATATTTTTGGTTTTATCTAAGGCAGGACGCACGTCGTTGTCCCAAAAATCTTGCGGGACCATCATCGCTACGTCGCAGCGATAGCCGTCGAGTCCGCAGTCATTCACCCAATATTGCAACGCCTCGATTTGCGCGGCGCGCATCTCTTTATTATCATAATTAAGGTCGGCAACGTCTTTCCAATCGTCGACAGGCGGCACTATTTTACCGTCTTTTTGCGTAAACCAATCGGGGTGTTTGTCTATCCAAACGTTATCGAACGAGGTGTGGTTCGCCACCCAATCTATCATCACTTTCATACCCGCTTTGTGCGCGGTTGCCACTACTTGCTTGAAGTCGGCGAGCGTACCAAACTCAGGATTCACGGCTTTATAGTCCGAAATACTGTAATAACTGCCCAAACTGCCCTTGCGCTCCTTCACGCCGATAGGCTGAATCGGCATGAACCACAGCACCGAAACGCCCATTTTTTGGAGGCGTGGTATGTGTTTCTCGAACGCCGCGAAAGTACCTTCGGGCGTGTATTGTCGCACATTTACCTCGTAAATATTGCAGTTTTTTGCCCAATCGGGTGCGGGCATCGTCGCGTTAGTTGTACTTGACATAGTGGGTTTTGTACTTGGTTTTTGAATTTTTGAAGCAGTATCGCACGCTGCAAAGGTAGCAGCAATACCACAAATTAAAGCGATTTTTTTCACGAAAATTTTATTTTTTATTTGAATAATTTATGATTACAATGAAAATATTGATTTTTTATGGTTCTTTGAGAATTTTTGGGGGCGAAGCGCAACGGTGTGCGGGTTTTAACCCGCACCTTGCCTATTTTGTGCGGGTTAAAACCCGCACGCCGATAAAATCCACAAAAAATTTTAAAGAACCTTTTTTATTGATTAAAAAAATACTGTATCGTACCCATTTTTTTCTTATCCATATACAACTCGGCGGCGGTGAGCAGGCTTGTAAGCGGGTCGTAGGTATATTTGCGCCGCGCGCCTTCTTGCGGCGTACTTTCTTCGGTCAAAAAGCCTTTTTCATCAAATATTTGCTCTAACACAAGATTATTAAACTGGTACATTGTCAAGCGACGCAGCGTACCGCTCGAATAATACTCAAATTTATGTCTCAAATCCTCGTTTTCTATCGACTTATCTATAATGGCAACAATTTGGCGTTTTTTGTTATATCGCCAAATTTTTGATGGTAGGCTATTTTTTATATCTACTCTGCTTTCTGGCTTAAACTGAAACATCTGCACCGTCGTATCTCGTGTCACATACACCACATTTGCATAACCTAAACCTGCGCTAAGCGGTGGTGTTATTCGCAAACTAATTAGGGTATCCGCTTGTTTTTGGCAATAAACACTTTGAAACAATGAAAAATCATCGGCAATAAAAGTATTGATATGAAACGAATCCAAATCATTTTGTACTTTATAATAATAATCATACACCGTTTTTTTACCCTTTATCTCTATTATTTTAGTAATATTTGCTAAGCTATCGCGATTAGTTTCTATTTGGTGATTAGGTGTTTTTTCCAAATAATCTACTTTTTTCCACAATACAGCTTCGCCTTTTACGTTTAGTATTTGTCCCTCAAACTCGCAGCGAATAGTATCTCTTTTTTTATCTTTTAGCTGTACTATTAGCCTATTCGTCTGACAAACATAGCCATTTTTATCAAAATTATAGCCCTCGGTAATCTGTATCGGGCTGTCCGTTTTTTTATTTTTTTCCAAAAAATAAGTCATTGCGCACTGGCTATATCTACCCGCAAGTATTATTTTCATAGGTTTGAACACACTTACGGGTGTGGTAGAAGGCGCGTCGAGTTTGAGTTGTTGCAGGATTAAACGCTCGGGTATTTGTGACTGCGCTCGCAATAAAGGTAAGGCGAGTAGCAGGTTTAGCAATATAAAAAACAACTGTTTCATTTCACAAAGATAAAAATATAATATTATAAATTATTCAAATACAAAAAATTATACAAAAATTTTTAATATGGTGTGTAATATAGGTAATTCAAACAAAATAAATACATAAAAAACTGACTTATTATTATTTTAATTAAAAATATTATAATATTAGCTAATAAATGTAGAATTTTACATTGGAAAGTCAATTATAGCATTTATATTTTTACATTTTTTAAATCAAAATCATGAAAAAAACACTCACTTTTCTATTGTTTAGTGCGTTAATGGGCAGCGCGAGCGCTCAAAACGGCATTTATGCCTACGGCGACACCGTAAATACGGACTACGGCTACGACCTGATTCGGACGGGCGGAAACCTTACGCTTGCGGGCAAAACCGCAAGTTATCCCGATTTCTCCGATTTTTTGTACTCCGACGCGCTCCTAATGCAAGTCACACTAAATGGCGTAATTAATTGGGCAAAAAAATACCAATTAAACGTGCCGTTGGTCGATAATATAGAGTACGACCGCTCCGATATTTTTTGGCGCGTCCGCCCTACTACCGTTGGTACTGTGCCTGGTTTTATCACCGTTGGCGCGTCGGGCGACACTACTGGGCTACCTTCGCTCGGTGTGCTTATCGCTAATATGAACGCGGCGGGCGACGTGCAATGGTCGAAAATTATCGACGGCGCGGGCTTCGGCAACGGCGGCTACGACGTAGTCCCTGTGGCGGACGGCTATGTACTGGCTGGCTCGCTTTTGTCCGCAGGTGCGGTACAAGGCATCGATATGCTTTTGGCAAAATTTGACCTCAACGGCGACATCGTTTTCAGTAAAATAATAGGTGCGGCGGGTACGCAAATTTGTCGCGCTATGGCGCAAACGGCAGACGGCGGCTTTTTGTTGGTGGGTACACACACCGCTTCGGGCGCGAGCGCGGATATGTTAATCGTAAAAACGAACGCGAACGGAACGGTGCAATGGTCTAGGACTTTGGGCGGTGCAGGCGACGACCGCGCTATCGCAATTATGAAAAATGATAATAATTATATTATTACAGGTAATGTGACATTAAATAATGCCGAAGATATTATTGTATTAGCAATAAACGACACTGGTGCGATACAATGGCAGCGCGTGATTGCGACCGCAGGCACGGACATTGGCAACGGTCTTTCTATGAAAGGCAATAATATTTTATTGGCGGGTTCGACGAACGGCGGAACGGGCAGCAGTACCGACGGCGCGCTCTTTGAGCTGTCGCCGACCGACGGGAGCATCATCAACGCATCTACTACGGGTAAGCAATTCGGAGAGATTTTTTATGCTACCGTTTATGATGGTACAAATGTGTTTTCGATAGGCAATACAGGCTCGCTCGACTTGCTTGGTGGCAACGATGTGATGCTTACCAAACACAACGCAACTAACTTAATAGCAGCTACTTGTGTAGCAACACTAATCTTTACTTCTACCGCCTCTTCGCTTACCCTTAACACCTTCACGGCGACCACTAATATAGGCGGTTCGGTCAGAAACTACCCCTTGCGCGTCACCAATATTAATATGAATACGCAGTACGAAGACTGTTATGTGGCGACCAAATCGGAGCAAAAAATCGCTTTGACCGTAGCACCAAACCCGACTAACGGCGCAGTACAAGTGCAGTTGCCTACTCGCGCAACCGTATCGGTACATGACACTTTTGGTCGCTTATTAGCGCAGATAAACCTCGCGGAAGGCGCGCAAATCATTGACCTTAGCAGCTATGCGCAGGGCGTTTATTCATTATCATTTATTTTTGATAATGCTAATATTGTGACTAAAAAAGTAGTCAAATTCTAATTCTATAAATCTATTACAAAATTATAAAATTCTCAATTTATCGTGTAGATAGACTGGGGATTTTTTGTTACGCGATAAGTGTCGCGGCTAAAAACATAAACTAAAAAAGATTTTTCTTTCAAAACGCTTTTAATACGCGCAAATTTAGTATTTTTGCGACAGGGATATTTTTCGTTTATATAATTGTTATGCGTGTTTTTTACACTTTGGCAACATTTTTGTCTTACACAATTAGTATATAAATAAAACATATCTTTTTTTGTTAATGTGAACATAACTACTTTACCACAGTTTTTAAAAATATAGTATGAAATTGCAATTAGCCGCGTACCAAAAATATTTATTACGAAGCATTTACGGCAATGCGCTCGACCAACCTAATAGCATGGATTTGTGCGCGCTCTTCATGGAGCAGGGCATTTATACACAGCCGTTGATACGTCAATTATTAGACGCGCCGTCGCTCACCTTAGATGTGGAGGCTGAAGATAGCGTCGGTTTGCAGATAAAAGCCCTGTCGTTCGAGGCTGCCAATCGGCACTTATTACATAGCGAACAAAGCCTTTGTATCGGCTACCCGTTTTTTGCTCGTGCCGATGCGGGTGGCAAAGACGGCTATTTGTGTGCGCCCGTTTTTCTTTGGCAAGTACAAGTACAGCCTAATCAGCAGGAGGAAGGCAAGTACAAAATTATGCGTACTTTTCATCAACAAGTACGCCCGAACCCCTTGTTAATGCAGTATTTGGAGAAGCACGGCATTGAAAAAAAGCAATTAAATTTACTATACGAGGTGTGTAAAGGTGGCAAAATTAACGCCGAAAAACTCCTTAGCGCAGTCAATCAGTTGTGTTTGACTATCGGTTCTGATACCTTTAGTAACGCCTATCAAGTGCAGTCGTTCCCGTCGGCTACAGAGTTGAACGAAATAAATAACGCATCGGGCAGAGTTTTTTGGTCGGGTGTTTTGGGTGTTTTTCCTACGCAGAGTTTCGCGTCTGTCGCACTCCTCGAGCATCTGGGCGACGACTCGCACCCGTTTGCCAACGCGGTGCATGAGTCCGCGTCGCCGCTAGTGCATTCGTTTGGGGCAAGCGCAACCCTGAACGTGCGGCAGGCTGCCGTTTTGCGGCATTTACCGATACACCGCAACCTTGTCGTGTACGCGCCGAACGGTACAGGCAAAACCGAATTAATCAATGCAATATTGACTAATGCGTTGGCAAATGGCGCAAAATGCTTGGTTGTTTCGTCGCTAAGTAGCACTATTAATGCCACAAAAATCAATTTGGATAAACAAGGTTTGTCTGATTTGGTACTGAAATTGCAGTCGCCTGCCGAAGACAAAACGAATCTTATTACCGCTTTACAGCGCGCCGTAGGCAGTGCCAAAACGCCCGTCGCGTTTCCCGAAGCGGACTATCAATTGGCGTTAAGCGGCGCGACGCGGGCGCAAAACAAACTCGACCAAACCTTTCAAGCCATCAATCAGCCGTTGATGGGCGATGCAAGCTGGACGGAACTCGTCGGGCGGTTTTTGCAAAATCAATATACCGAAGGTAAGCACGTTTTGAACGGCTACATCAGCCCTAATTCATGGACGTTCAATGAAGGCGTACACGTCTCTTCGCTACAAATAGTGACCCAAAGTAAGGCTTTATACCGCGAGTTAGGGACGCTCACGCACCCGCTCAACGCCATTCACCCAAGCGTCTTTGTGGCACGCACCAATCAAGACGCATTCGATTTTATTCACAATACGAACACTAATTTTATGCGCGAGGCGAAGGCTTTGCACCGCAATATCAATAGAACAATAGAGGAATACGCGGACGCGCTCGAGGCATATTATTACAGATATTATTTGAATTTGGGACGTGAAAGTGCCGCTTTGCGCGAAGAAATGAGCGACTATAAAACGCAGTTTGGTAATGATTTTGATAAACAAGGCATACTGAAAAACGCGGAATTGTGGCTCAAAGGCATCTTTTCGTCGCGCCATAAAGGGATTTTGGAGGTGCGACAAGAGGTTGGCTTGCGTCACGAACGCCTAATAGAGCAGTACAACCGTCGTCCGTATTTTCAATACTCGCCCAATAAAAACAGTAAAAAAGCGGGTTTTGAGCGCGTAGCCAACGAACTCCAAGTTTTCCATGAAAACCTGAGTGCCTGGAAGGACAGATTGCCGAGCATCGTGCGCGAAGAGGCAGCTCGGGTAGCTGCTACTAACCATAAAAAAGAGGTGGAGCTAACGCACGAAATTGAGCAGTTTGACGCGCAGTTTCATGCTTTAATTGCCGCTATTAATACCTCAGGCTATTTGGCAAAACCGTTTGATACGACTGCAAGTACGTTGCCACAGCAAAAACAATATTTGGAAACGATATTGCAGCAAACGCAAGAAATTGAGCGCAACTTGCGCGACTTTGACCCGTTTTATGCTTGGCAAAACCATTGGCTGGTACTGCCCGACCACCTCAAAGAAGCGGTAGCGGCGTTGGTCAGAACCAACTCCAAAAACTGGGAAGCAGCGTTTAGCTCGTGGTTTATCAATCAATCGCTCTCGCAGCAACCACACGAATTGTTACAGGAAGACAGCGATATGCTCGACCGCTATGAACGTGCATTGACAAAAGTAACGGATTTTATTCCTGCCAAAATACTCCACGTTTGGGGCAACCGACAAAACGAGCAAGTGAAGCGTTTGCGCAACAAAAATAGGATATTGTACCAAGAATTGAGCAATACCAAAGACAACGCCGCTTTACAAAGCCGTACCGTAGAGGAGTTGATTGGCGCGGATTATGATTTATTGACGGAGGTATTTCCTGTGCTGCTCGTAAGTCCGCAGATAGCGACCGAGTGTCTGCCCGCGCTCGCGGCGCATTTCGATATTGTCATTATCGACGATGCCGACCGCCAGCAACTCGGCAACACTTTTGGTGCGCTGTGGCGCGCTACGCACCGAGTCGTGATTGCCGAAAACGACGTTTCGGATACCGATACGTCGCTGTGGTCGTGGGTGAAGCGCGAGGGATTTTTCCGTATCGAGCTAACGCAATTATATTACAAAACAAATCCGAAGTTCAGCCGCCTCAGCAACGCGCTCTTTCACGAGCATCGATTGGAGGTTGTGCCGACCAA
>JAYWGJ010000014.1:0-3670 GCA_043778315.1 Saprospiraceae bacterium
TACCGACGCGCCTAATTCTGACGGGCGCACAGGAGTACGGTGGTCGGCATTAGAACCCGTCAAAGACATACCCGTTTCGAACTGGTAGTGACGGCTCATAGTTGCCTCTTTCGCTTCGCGCGCAATTTTACGATTTTTGGCGTATTGCGACGCGTATTCTACTGGCGAAATCCAAGTTCCTAAAAAGTCAGCCGCAAAACTTACTATCACTTCTGCGCTATCAAATTTGTAGTTTGGCACAACACGTTTACCGAACGACGCTGCATTAGAATCTAATAAACCCGAAGCCGAAACCGCATCATATTGTACCAATTTTGTGTTGCTGTGTTTCGCCGTAAACTCGGCGATAGCGCGGCGCGTAGATGGACTGAGCAAAGTACTCGTCACAATGCGCACTTGCGCGGAAGCGGACAAACCGCCTTTCACTGCTTTATCTAATGCGTCCCACGACATCGGTGTAATATCAGGTATTGCGCCTGCTTTTACTTTACCTGCCGTTTTCAAGCGGTGTTTATCATACAAAGACAAAACCAAGGCTTGTGTACGCGCACTCGTGCCGCCGCCCGTGATAGCCGACATTGCATTGCCTTCTATTTTGATAGGACGACCCTCGCGAGTTTTGACAATAATAGGTACAAAGTCACCGCCGTTCACATACGCGGACGCGAAATAATTAGCGTTACCCGGTACTAACTCGTCGGGACGAAAAACGTAAGGTATCGCTTTTTTAATCGGCGTTTGACACGCCGCAACCGTAGCCGCACCGAGTCCGAAGCCCAAAAATTTGAGGAAGTCGCGGCGATTAGGTGCCATGCTCGCCATTTCGTTTTCTTGCGATAACGCCTCTACAATAGGTAGTTCAAAGAACTCCTTTTGTTGGCTTTCTACAAATACGGCTTCGTTGTTCAACTCTTCCGCACTCGTCCATACGTTATTATTATTTTGGTTCATAACCTACTTATTGCAATAATTATTTTTGATTTTTGATTTGTTAGCGTTAAGCTAATACTACACCTAGTTATTTATACAACTATTAATAGTGACATTTTTGACATTCCAAACCGCCAATATCCTCTACGGTTACGCCTTTACGTTTGCCCGTTTTGAGTTCGTCGTGGTACAATTGGTAGGCTTCGTAGTATTTGTTGTCTTTAAATTGTACCTCGGTTTTGCGGTGACAATTGATACACCAACCCATAGAAAGCGGCGCGTGTTGCTGAACCAATTCCATTTCCTCTACTTTACCGTGACATTGCTGACACTTGATTTTGCCCGCTACAACGTGCTGCGAGTGATTGAAATAAACGTGGTCGGGCAAATTGTGTATGCGCGTCCATTCTATTGGCTTTTTCTCCTTGTCATACACTTGTTTATCGGGGTTGTAACCCGCCGAAGCATATATTTTTGCAATTTCCACTTTGCCGTACTTCGGACCCTGCTGAATTGCCATGTGGCAGTTCATACAAGTACTCGCGCCTGGAATAGAGGCGTGTTTGCCGCGCCGCGCTCCGTCGTGACAATATTGACAATCAATCTTGTTTTTGCCCGCGTGAATGGCGTGCGAAAACTTAATAGGCTGGTCAGGTGCGTAGCCCTGCTGACGACCCGTATTTACTGCCTCCGAAACCGTAGTATAACCTACCATGACGATACCAAAAAATATCATCATCGCAACGATTGGTTTACGGAATATAATGTCTTTGAATGTAGGTTTAGCAACCGCTACACCCGTTTCCCGCTCAACCGCTACTGCATTCAAGTTAGCAATAGTACGCGCCAAAATAAACGCCAACGACAACAATAATGTAAAGAATAGACTATACATTAGGTAAGTGTAAACCGAAGTCGTTTCCTCTGTTGCCGCGCCGCCGCCTGTTGTAGCCGCTCCCCCTGTGGTAGCAACGGTGACGGGTGCGCTTGCTTTAACCTCGATATAAGATAAAATTGCATCTATTTCGGGGTCGGTAAGTGCAGGGAACTGACTCATGTTTGAGCCGTTGAACTCTTTGTACAAAGCATTGGCATAAGTATCACCCGTAGCCAAAAAAGCTGTCGAGTTTCTTATCCATGAATGCAAGTTCACCTTATTGGGCCAACGTCCCGTAACGCCGCCTAAGGCAGGTCCCGTTGATTTTTGCTTCATGTTCGGGTTGTGGCACGAAGCACACTTACCTAAAAATAAAGCTTTTCCATCAATAGCCGCCGCCGCAGGAGCTTGCGCAATCGCAGCCGAAAGCGAAAAGAATAATAATCCAATGATGGATAATGCTCTGATAATGAATGTTTTATTTCTCATATAGATTGACTTGTAATGGTCAAAAGTTAAATTTTACTTAAATTTTATACTATGTGTCACTCTTTTGTCACGCAAAGGTAAAACTGTTATACCGTATTAGCAATACCTATAATACTTTTATGCTTTTTTTTGTCTAAAAAATCATTATTTAGATAATTTCCAAATAGTGACATTTCTAGTATTTTTAATATATCGGTATTAATTAATATGTTTTTTATGCGGATATACCAATTGCTGGTAGGTTCAAGATGTTGTTGCTGGTGCGATACACCGTACTTTGTATTGAAAAGCAAGGAAAGAGCAGTTGTACCGAGGCGCGCTTTTATATTTCAAAAAACATCATTTTCGTTTTTTAATTTTATATCTAAACTCAAAAATAAGAATGTAATATATATGGTGTAATTTTGCACGCCAATTGCACTCGAACCATTGCATAAGAACCAAAAAGAAAGCAAAAAGTTCACCAATTTCATAAAAAAATTTAAGTATAAAATATGACTTTCAGCGACCTAAACCTCAATAAATTTTTGCTCAATGCGCTCGACGATTTGGGCTTCACCGAACCTACTCCGATACAAGAAAAAGTGTTTTCGGTGGTGATGTCGGGACGCGACGTATGTGCGATTGCGCAAACGGGAACGGGCAAAACCTACGCCTATCTCCTACCCGCGCTCCGACAATTGGAGTACTCGAAAGCGCAAACGCCGCAGCTTTTGATACTCGTCCCGACGCGTGAATTAGTGGCGCAGGTGGTAGAAGCAATCGGCAAACTCACTGCTTATATGTCGGTGAAAACGGTGGGCGTGTATGGCGGCGTGAACACGCGCCCGCAGATAGCCGAAATAGCGAAAGGTGTAGATATTTTGGTGGCTACGCCTGGGCGGTTGGTCGATTATTTGGTGATGGGCGTGGTGAAACCCAAAAGCATTAAGCGGCTGATTATAGATGAATTTGACGAGATGCTGAGTTTAGGGTTTCAGGTGCAACTGAACGTTATTTTTGAAAAACTGCCCGTCAAGCGGCAAAACCTGCTGTTTTCGGCTACGCTAACGCCCGAAGTGGCGCATTTAGTAGATACGCATTTCAACTTGCCGATGCGAATAGAAACCGAACCCGCAGGCACGCCGCTCGCAAATATTGCGCAAAGCTACTACGCCGTCCCGAATTTTTATACCAAAATAAACCTGCTCCGCTACTTATTGGAAACGGACGCAGCGATGACGAAAGTGTTGGTTTTTGTGGCAACAAAAAAACTCGCTGATTTGCTTTTTGAGGTAATAAAACCGTTTTTAGGCGACGAGATGGAGGTAATTCACGGCAATAAACACCAAAATCACCGCTTTAATAGCGTCAATCACTTTCAAGACGGCGCGT
>JAYWGJ010000015.1:0-3665 GCA_043778315.1 Saprospiraceae bacterium
AGACACTAATGTAAGCCTTTTTTTTGTCGCAAAATACCTAAGTATTTAATATAATTTTATTTAA
The DNA here is from genome assembly GCA_043778315.1 of Saprospiraceae bacterium. GTDB lineage: Bacteria > Bacteroidota > Bacteroidia > Chitinophagales > Saprospiraceae > JBEEMU01. Next base: position 65 of record JAYWGJ010000015.1, read on the forward strand.
TATATTTATTTAAAAGTTTTGTCCAGTAGAGTAATTCTTTTCATGCCTGCTATACTTTAAAGGATTAAGATTTTTCTTTATATATAACGTTTTGTGAATGCGTTTTGCTGCCTTTCGGTAATAATAAATTGTTAATTACTAATTACGCCACAAAGTTACGAGGTATATATTTATAAAAAAGGGAGAAAATTTTGCATTTATCCGAACTTTTTTTGAATTTATATTTTATATATATATAATATATTTTTGTAAAATACTGTAAACCAATACATTGTATTGCCATATTATAGTAATGTAAATGTGTTTTTTGGGTCATTTATCCGAAAAACTCGATTTTGAGGGTACGAATATTTATTATTATAATATGATAGATTGATGAATTATTGATTATCAATTAGTTATAACTAAAAAAGTAATAAAAAAAGCCGCTTTATCTGTATAGACGAAGCGGCTTTTTTTATATTATGATATTTTTTTGAAAATAGTAATACTACTCCTCATCTTTTTTGGTCTTCTCTTGCTCTGCCGCTTTCGCCGCAGCCTCCAATTTTTCTATTCTACGCGGCAGCGTTTTCATAAAACGAAACTCGTTGAACCACGCGCCCGACTCTGCTACAGGCGTTCCGAAATACATTTTTCCAGCCTCCAAGTCCTTCGACACGCCCGACTGCGCCATGATTTGCGCGCCTTCGCCAATCCGCACCTTACTCGCCAAGCCCGCTTGTCCCCATATTTTCACAAAATCCTCGATAATCGTTTTGCCTGCGATGCCGACCTGCGCCGCAATCAAGCATTTTTTGCCTATCACTACGCCGTGACCGATATGCACCTGATTGTCTAATTTTGAGCCGATGCCGATAATCGTATCGCCCGAAACGCCTTTATCGATAGTGCAGCTTGCGCCAATCTCTACATCGTTTTGTATTAGTACGCGCCCGCAGGAGTGCCATTTTGCAAAATGCGTTCCTTTATTATTATAATAAAACGCCTCGCTGCCTATCACCGAACCGCTATGAATTAGCACATTATCACCGATAATCGTATTTTCATAGATAGTCACGTTGGCACGAATCAAGCAATTTTTACCAATTTTCACATTCGGATAAATCACCACATTCGGGTCGATGCGCGTGCCTTCGCCTATCTCCGTTTGCGGGTCGATAGCGGCGGTCGGCACTACCACGGGCGCGTATTTGCGCGTCAGCATTTGATACGCATCAAACGGTGCGTCGCAAACTAACAGCGTTTTCCCCAACGGCACGTCCGTTATTTTATTGATAATAATGATGGTCGCGTCAGAATTGACGGATTTATGGTAATATTTTTCCGTATCTACAAACGTCAGGTCGCCTGTGCGCACCTTATTTATTTCATTGATACCCAAAACCATATTATCCGCATTGCCAACTATCTCGGCATCAATCATACGCGCTATATCGCGTACCGAAAGCGGTGTTTTTAAATCCATAAGTGTATTTTATTGTTTTTTTATTTAGCTAAATGCTTTAAAAAGTTAAACATCAAACGAATCCCTACGCCCGTTCCGCCTTTCGGCTTATAAGAATCGGCGGCGTGCAGATACGCCGGACCCGCAATATCAAAGTGCAGCCAAGGATAATCCGTGAACCGCTCCAAAAATTTGCCTGCCGTAATCATACCTGCGTCTATGCCGCCAATACTTTTCACGTCCGCAATCTCGGATTTGAGCAAATCGTTGTACTCTTCCCACATCGGAAACTCGACCAATCGCTCGTAAGACGCGAACCCCGACTCCTCCAACTGCCATTTTATATCTTCGTCTGCATTGCCCATATATACGATGCCGTACTGCCCTATCGCCCGCGCCGCCGCGCCCGTGAGCGTAGCAAAATCAAGCACCAGCATCGGTTCGTATTTTTTGGCGAAAGCCAAAGCATCTGCTAGTATCAGCCTGCCTTCAGCGTCCGAGTTCATCTGCTCTACCGTTGTCCCATCGTACATCGTCAGTACGTCGCCTGGCGCGTAAGCGTCGCCGCCAGGGCGGTTGTCGGTACTCGGCACAAGCGCAATAATATGAAGCGGCAATTTCGCCTTCGCCACCGCATATATAGTACCCGCCACGCACGCCGCGCCGCCCATATCGCTTTTCATATAATCCATCGAGTTGCTCGTCGGTTTCAGCGACAAGCCGCCTGTATCGTACACCACACCTTTCCCGACTAATATAATCGGTTTTTTATTCACCGCGTTCGCAGGCGCGTATTCCATGATACTAAACGTCGGCGGTTGCACGCTACCTTTATTTACGGCAAGTAAACCACCCATTTTTAACGCTTCTATTTGCGCTTTATGCAATATTTCTATACTAAACGAAGCCTCTTTTGCCATTTCTGCAAATTCCTCACTCATCTGCACCGCCGTCAGGTACGAGTTCGGCTCGTTCACCAAGTCCCGCGCCTTACACACCGCCTCACATATAATAGTCAGCTCTTGCACTTGCGCTACACTCATCGCGTCCGTGTGTATGCGTAGGTCGGTAAGGGAACTTTGCGTTGATTTATCTTTTTTATATTTAATAAATTGATAATTACCCAACGTCAAACCCTCCACATATTGAGTCGTTGCGTTCAGTTCGCAACGATTGATTACCGTCAAGGCAGACACATTATAGTGTCGCAACGTCGCAATCATCTTAGCGGCAGCACGGCGCGTTTTTTCTCTACGCAAATGTTCGTTGCCCTCCAATTTCAGAAATTGCACAAAAATAACGCGGTCGGGGTGCGGAATATACGCATGACTAATTTTTTCGGCGGCTACCTTTTTCAAAAACCTGATTTCTGCTTCGGTCAATATATCGTTAAAAAACGTGTCCGCCCACTCGAAGTGTCCCTCGTCAGCTAAAATAAGGAGGTTTTCGGTATCACTGTACGAAGTGATGGCGTGAAGTTTAGTTTGCATAGTATAACTAATTATTGTGTAAATGAAAAAACAACTGTTGTTGCCCTGCAAAGATACACGAATTTATCAAACGAAAAAAATCGTACTAATCGGAAGTACTGACAATCATTCGTAGTTTGCAAGTAGATTATGGTACGCATTTATTTTTTTGCTAATAAAAGCTGCGTAGCTGCGACATATCGGTAGAAATAGAAGCAATACGTTTTAAAGCTGCGTAGCTGCGACATATCATTTTGCAATTATTTTTGCAATTATTTCGATGCAATGAACCGACAATATTTACATACAGATATATAGTGTCGGTTTTGTTATAAAATTGCTGTTTTGACCGTTTATAAAAAATAAACAAAATAATTTTGATAAAATATTAGGAAATACAAAAAGGGTTTGTACCTTTGCAGCCGCTAAGGAGAAAGGGGGGTTAAAGAAAAGGAAATAAAAGAAACGGTTTGAGGTATTAAAAATGGCGTTTGAAAAAATAAATAAAATATTTTTTTAGAAATAGTAGGAAATATAAAAAGGAGTTGTACCTTTGCAGCCGCTAAGGCGACGGGGTAAGAAAAGATATAGAGAGAAAGTTAAAGTTTATTTGTTTTGCACAAAAAAATAAATAAAATATTTTTTGATAAATGTTAGGAAATATAAAAAAGGTTCGTACCTTTGC
>JAYWGJ010000016.1:0-10861 GCA_043778315.1 Saprospiraceae bacterium
TAATAATTCTCTACTTCTATCGGATTGGTGTAATGTAATGCCAACAAGCGCGCAAAGACGTAATGCATCTTAGTTGCTAACTCTTGTCGAGTACGCTCAATCTCTTTTTGCGCTTGTTGCAAATAGCTTTCTTTCGCTTGCTGCGCTGAACGAATATCGCTTGTCGTCATGAGCCACCCATCTACCGATGTTTTCACATCGGCAAGGTTCGGGTATTTAGCAAGTTTGTCTGATAAGTTTCTAACAGTTGCCAAACGATTTTCATAAGTAGAAACATAGAAAGAAGTACGTCCATTACCCATCAAATAGGTGTATTCTACGGTATTCGGACGGTACACAAACATAATACGAATGTCCCAATCTTCTACTTGTGGGCGCAGCTCGTCCATAGCGCGCACTAATTGCAGCGTCAGGCTTTGCCGTTCATCTCCTACTAAGGAAGACGACCGCCAAGTATCATAAAATAAATTGTAAATAGGGCTTAACTCCATCGCTAAGTCTGCCAAAACAGGGTTGGAGGCTGCTCTTCCATTTAGTTTATCGTAATGGTCGCGTGAAAGCAGTACCATACGCTTGTAATTGTTCTTCGTCGCATTGTCGAACACGTTGCGCAAGTAACCAAAGTTCGGCTCTAAATTCATAGAATAGTCTTTTTAGAAAGTAAATAGATAAGGTAAATGTATGTTTAAAATTTATTATAGCTATCGGGAGCGATAAAAATAGTTAAACCGCAGCATTTGCGTAGGTTTAATCTATTTTCGAGTGTAGATAAGAGCTATAATTAATTTTATTCAGCTATGAAAATGTATGTTAATTGACTTTTATTAACTAATAACGCAAAGGTAATATTATTTATTCCAATAATCCAAATAAAAATGAAAATAAATTTGTTTTATAAAATAAATGTGCGTAACTTTGGGGCAGAGAGAGCCTCCCGAACAATAAGAATTGGCGTGCAGAGAGCAAAGAGCCTTCCCCGACCTCTCCGTAAGGAGGATAGACGGTACACTTAAAAAAATAGGAGGTAGTTTATAAGGATAAATACGGCGTGCATCTCTCCGTCTCCCCTCCTTGGAGAGGTTGGGAGTGGCACTGAAAAGACGCGAAGGTACTAAATGCACATAAATACGGCGAGAAGCCTCCCCCAACCCCTCCGTAAGGAGGGGAGACGGTACATTCAAAAAAATAGGAGGTAATAACTGCACATAAATATACTATATATCTCTCCGTCTCCCCTCCTTAGAGGGGTTGGGGGTAGCTCTGAAAACACACGAAGACATAAGCTACACACAAATACTTTTATACACTTTTACATAACTATAAAACTACACAAAAACATATTTCTGTACTTCTGCATAAGCGTCAAAATGCACATTTACAAGCGATTACATTTAGTCATTACTATCATTATAAACAATCATATCATAAACAAAAAATCATGAAAAATCTAATTAATCAGTTTTATAATGCGGCTACAGTATGCTGTTTCGTGTGCGCGGCTTTTGGGGCTGATGCGCAAATCGTGAATATTCCAGACGCAAATTTTAGAAATGCTTTATTTAATACGCTTTGCGTAGATACAGATAATTTTAATGGTGGAGATGCAAGTGCAGACCGTAATAACGACGGAATAATACAAGCAAGTGAAGCTTTATATGTAACGAGTTTGGACGTAAGCAGTCAAAATATCACGGACTTGACTGGTATTGAAAGATTTACTAATATAAGACGTTTTTATTGCTCTTATAACAATTTAATGAACTTAAATTTACAACCTTTAACCCGTTTAACAGATTTATATTGTGGTAATAATCCGTTTACAAATTTAAATTTACAGTATTCCACAAATTTAAAAGTTCTGAATTGTACTAATAGCCAACTATTTACACTTAATATACAAAATTTATTAAATTTAGATGATGTAGATTGCTCTGTAGGACGATTATCGAGTATAAATATGCAGGGTTCAGTTAATATAACATATTTAACTTGTACAGATAATCAATTAGTTAGTCTAAATTTACAAGATGTACCTAGTATGAGAGCTTTAAGATGTTATAATAATAAAATAGAAAGTTTGAATGCGCAGGGTTTAGTTAGTTTAACAGGTCTATATTTATATAATAATAAGTTAGTTAGTCTAAACGTTCAAGGTGCTTCCAGTTTAGTTTATTTAGATTGTAATAATAATTTACTTAATAGTTTGAATGTGCAAGCACTTAGTAATTTGAAATTTTTGTATTGTTTCGATAATAAATTAACTATTTTAAACGTACAAGGACTGACCAATTTGAGAGATTTTACTTGCGGTAGTAATCAATTAGCTTATATGAATGTGCAAGGATTGAATCAATTAAGTTATTTTGATTGTTCATATAATCCTATAGCTTGTCTTTCTCAGTTACCTAATTCACTTCAAATACTTGATATAGATAGTACTAATATCATTTGCCTCCCAAATCAACCTTCAGGACTTGTTAATGGTACGGGTGCTTTTTTACCGCTCTGTCAAGCAGGCAATACTAATAACTGCTACGTCGCAACTACAAACTCCGCCGCCTCTGCAAACGCCGCGCTTCGCGTATCACCAAACCCGATGCGCGACGCAACAATTTTTGAGCTTACAGACGCACCCGCGTTCGGCAGTGCAAATTCCGCGACACTCCTAGTGTATAATACGATAGGGCAAGCGGTGCGCACGGTGTCTTTTGAGGGAAATAAATGCACGTTTGTTCGCGACGCGCTGCCCACAGGCTGCTATTTTTATAGTGTACAATCAGGCGCGGACGTACTGAATAAAGGAAAATTAGTGATAGAATAAGCGAAACGGATAAACGCGGCGTGTGTAGAGCGTGTGGCGGATATTGATTATTATAATAACAAGCAATGAATCATTTAGCACATTTTTATTTGGCGCGTCCCGACCCCGAGTTGATGGTCGGCGCGATAGTAGCGGACTATGCGCGTGGCGAAGTAGCGGCGTTACCTTATACCGAAGGCATCAAAAAAGGCATCGCGCTGCACCGTTTTATCGATACGTTTACGGACAATCACGCTACGGTGCGCCGCATGACCGAACTGCTGCACCCTACGCAACACAAATACGCGCCGATAGTAGTAGATGTGTGTTTTGACTACTTTTTGGCAACCGATTGGGCGCGTTATGCACCTGATTGCACACTTGCAGCGTTCTCGAAGTCTGTATGCGCTATTTTATTGCAATACGAAGCCGTCTTACCTACGCCCTTGCAGGCGCGGCTGCCCAAAATGGTTGCCAATAATTTTTTGGTGCATTATAATAGCTACGACGGTTTGCGCTACGCTTTTGAGTCTATCCATAAACGCACGAGTTTTGCCTCCGCGTTATTGACCGCAACAGATGATTTTGTCCGATTACAGCCCGAGATGCAAGTGGCATTTGATGTATTTTTTGCGGAGCTGCGTGGTGCTTGTCGAGAAGCGTATGGTGGGGAGTGATGTGGTTAGAGTAAAAATGTATAATCTTTTTTGTGCAGTAGTCTAAAGCCTACTGCAATTCATATTCAACCTTATTCAGGGTTATTATTATCTAAACCTACTTTATTAACATCTAAATTATCATTTTTTTGCTACACAACAACAAAAACGCGCCCTATCTTGCTATAAGACAGGGCGCGTTTTTATGCGTAATTATAATAATAAAATTTAATACGCCGACGGAATAGCGGCGATAAGGCGTTTGGTGTAGTCTTGCTGCGGCGTAGTATAGATGTTGTCCGCGTCGCCTTGCTCTATTATCTGCCCGTTGTGCATGACGAGCATTCGGTCGGCGATTTGCTTCACAACAGATAAGTCGTGCGATATGAAGATGTAGGAAAGGTCAAACTGCTCGCGTAAATCCATCAATAAATTGAGAACTTGCGCCTGTACAGACACGTCGAGGGCTGATACGCATTCATCGCAGATGATAAAACGCGGCGACAAGGCTAAGGCACGAGCGATACAGACCCGTTGTCTTTGTCCGCCCGATAGTTCGTGCGCATAACGCGCCAAATACTTACTTTGCAAGCCTACGGTGTCTAATAAATGCGCCGCCCGCGCTTTGCGGTCGGCTGCCGACGCACCTATTCGGTGTACATACATTGGTTCGGTGAGGGCATCGCTTACCGTCTGACGTGGGTTGAGCGAAGCAAAAGGGTCTTGAAATATAATTTGCATCTGTTGGCGAAACGGCAGCATCTCTTTGTCGCTAAATGCGCTAATATCGGTATTGTCATAAATAATTTTGCCCGTCTGATGTGCTATCAAGCGCAAAACAGCACGCCCGAGTGTCGTCTTTCCGCAGCCACTTTCTCCTACCAAACCTAATGTTTCTCCCTTTTTTAGGTCAAAACTAACGTTATTGACGGCATCGATACAGGTTTTAGGCTGACCCCAAAAGTTATTGCTTTGCGCATAACGCACCGTAAGGTCTTGTACTTGTAGGATATTTGGCTGCTGCGCTAATAGGTGTTGTCGGGTAGCGCGGGCGGTGTCTGTAAGCCGCTTATCGCTAACAAATTGAGTGACGGAGGCTGCTTTTTCGGTGATAAGAAACCAATCCGCATTTGGCTGAACGTCCATAAAATCAGCTACGGTAGGCAGGCGCGTGAAGCGTTGCGTGAGCGACGGACGACAGGCAAGCAAGCCGCGAGTATAAGGGTGTTTCGGTGCAGCAAAAATCTCCGCGACCGTTCCCGTTTCTACTATCCGCCCCTTATACATCACCGCGACGGTGTCGGCGATTTCTGCCACTATGCCGAGGTCGTGCGTGATAAAAAGGATAGCCATATTGTACTGCTTTTGGAGGTCAGCCATGAGTTCCAAAATGGCTTTCTGCACCGTCACATCAAGCGCGGTGGTCGGCTCGTCGGCGATAAGCAGCGTCGGATTGCAAGACATTGCCATCGCTATCATTACGCGCTGCTTTTGTCCGCCCGATAATTGGTGCGGATAGGCGTTGTAAATGCGCTCGGGGTCGAGTAGATTTACTTGCGTGAATAATGCCAAAACTTGTTGTTTGGCAGTTGCAATATTCCTTTTTTTGTGTGTCAATATCGCCTCCGCGACTTGCGCGCCGCAGGTAAAAACGGGGTTTAGAGCGGTCGCAGGTTCTTGAAAGACCATAGCGAGGTCGCCGCCGCGATACGATTGCATTTGCGCTTCGCTGATTTGCAGCAAGTCGACGGGTGTACTATTATCAGTATTATAATATAGTATAGAGCCACTTATCCCCGCTTTTGTATCGTGCAATAAACGCAAAATAGAGAGCGCGGTAACAGATTTACCGCTCCCTGATTCGCCCACTACGCCTAAGGTTTCTCCTTTATATACCGTAAAACTGATGTCATCGACCGCCCGCACCGTACCGTTGTCCGAAGCGAACTTCGTACTTAGGTTGCGCACCTCGAGGAGGGGCAGGCGGGGCGAGTGTTGCGGCATACGAGGTAGTGTTTTAGTTTAATTTGCTTTCTCAAAACCCGTCGCGCCATAGCGCAAGACGTGCATAAATTGGTTTTCGTACTGATGCGTGTCTGCGGTGGTTTCAGACGGCTTAGTCGGATTGCGTTTGAGTGGTTTAAAGTCAAATTTGGTGGTCATATAGTCCTTCGAGAGGCTGCTGTCGTCCAAAAAATCCTTAAAAAATAAGCCGTATTCGTCCATCATTCTACCTGAATACAACATAATATCGTAACCGCGATACACGTTCGCGCCTGGCATCAAGCCGTAAGTGCTAAAATAACGTTTACGGAAGTCTTTGGTAATTTCATCGTCTTTATTGACTAAGTAGTCGCGGCTAATATAGGTCGTTCTACCACCTAAATAGCTACCAATCCAATCCATTTCGTACCAACCGGGCATACCCACAATTACGGGTTCATCGGAGCTGCTGAGTTTGGGTAAGTTACTTTGTAAAAAGTCTTTACGCAACGATGGAACAAAGACGATAGGTTGTCCTTTGTCCCCCATAATAGTCTTCCAATTCGCCACTTCATCTGCACCGATGACTGTCATTTTCGGTTTGCCCGTGATGCGTGTGTAGGCGGCTTGTACTTTGTCCAAATTCTGCCCTTCCACTTCCGAGTTGCCTTTCACGACCGCAAAATTAGCGGTTGCGTACTTGCTATCTAAGTATTTTAGGAGGCTTTCGAGGTGTGTTTCTATGGTCGGACATACCTGTATATAGTTGGGCGCGGCGTTCTCTTTGGTGATGAGGTTCGGATTGAGCGGCGAGACTAAGGCGATATTATTGTGTTCACAAAAATCGGCAGTTTTGCGAAGGTCTTCATTCTGCAACGGACCGATTATTAGGTCGGCATCGCGGAGCGTTTCGGTCATCAGCAAGTTATCTAAGCCATGAATCTTGGTGTCATAGACATGAACGTCCAATTTCATGTTTTCGGATTTGAGGTCGTAGAGCGCGATGAGCGCGCCTGCGTAAAACTCCACTGCCATCTGTTGCAAATTACTTGCTGATTTTATATTTCTGAAAGTAGCAGCATCAAATGGCATCATAATGACGATGTTGTAGCGGTCAAGTTTCTCGAGTTTTTTGAATTTATAATTGGCGTGTCGGGTACCTGCAGGCGCGTAGGTCGGCTGCTTGCCGTTGCCTTTTTTTGGGTCGGTGGGTGGTGTGTATTTTGGTTTTGGCGGAGTGCCGCTATCCGTCCATCGCACGGTATCGACGGGCAGGGTTTGTGCGTTTTTCTCGGTGACGGGTGGTTTTTGTTGGCGCGGCTGTCCAGTAGAAGCCGCGCGACCCGCGCCACAGCTACTCAATAAATTGACAATCAAACTCAACGCGAGCGTGTATATAATCGTATTTTTTGATTTGTAATTTGATAACATGGAATGAAAGATTAGAAATGTAACTTTTTATGATAAGATTGGCAAAGATAGTGATTTTATATAAAAAAGCCGCAAATTATCTGTGTGGACAATTTGCGACTTTTGTGAGGTATTTTATATTAGCGCTATTATTTTAATGACAATAAAAAACCGATAGTGAAATTTGCGTCCCAGTCAAAAACGAAGGTTTTGCAGCCTGTTTTTTCAGCGATTGCTTTATAGAGATTTAAACCTGCTTTTTGTTTTTCGCCTTCCGCTTTGTAGTCGGCAGGTGCTTTGAGGACGGTGTAGCGTTCTTTGCCTTGTCGTCCTTGCTTAGCGAGTTCGAACGGAATACCACCTATGATGAAGCAAATATCACGGTTTTTGCTCGGCACTTGCGCTGCGGCTGCACTCGCTTCGCCGAATGCTTTTTCTTCGGTAATGCCTTTTTGGAAGTATTTTGCGCCGTTTGTTTCCGTGCTTTTCGCAGACGCAAGGTCGCTGCCAATAGCCCACGAAATTTTGGTATTGCCCGAGCCAATATCCACTACAAACGAATTGTCGTAGTATTCTTTGGGTAGAACGCAGGAGAGCGCGAGCTTACCTTCTTTGCCTGCATCAACGGTATTGCAAACGTAACCAATTGATTTTAAGCCTTTTACTATCTCAGGGACTTTGTCGGTACTCGCCGCACCCGAACTCACTACGAAGTGAATATTTTTAGTAGAAACACCGTAATTCACAATCGTACCGATATAGTTTTTGAGGGTTTCTTTCACGTCTTTACCCGAAGTCATGCCTTCGTAAACGAGGCTCGAGCCGAACTCGGCTTTCTCTAATTTCCAATTTTTTTTGTCGTCTATCTTTACAATAAACATATTGAAACCCGACGCACCAAGCTCGACTACGCCTTTGAGCGTACCGCCTTGCGGCTCTGCGGGCGTGTAGTTGAAGGCGGCAACGGTGCTGGTGCCGCCTCCTTTTGCCGGTTTTTCGTCGCCCGATTTGTTGTCGCTATCGCTGTTATTATCGGTAGTTTTGGTGGTTGTTTCGGTGGTTTTGGGTATGATACTATCTAATGTGCCGTTGTTTTTGAAGTGCATGACGGCGTAGCCGATGATGCCGACGATGACTGCTACAATCAGAAAACGGGAGAAACCTGTTAAACGCATATTTTTATTTTTAGAATTGAAAAAAGGGTTTTGGTTGAGATTAAATAATGTGGATTAAATATTTATAAATTAAAAAAGTCGTCATAATTAGAGCCGCTTTTTTGCTGTAACGGTGTAGCTTTTGGTCCATTTAGGTCGATGGCTTGTGCTTTTTCGTTGCGAATAATAACGTTTTTGTCGTCGCCCAAAATTTTAGAGATGCCTTCGCGCTCCCATTTTTCGAGCATCGCCATGCCTTGCTCCTCGAATACGCCGTTTTGTAGGTCGATAGAATCCATAAAATTGGACGATAAGTCCATAAATTGCTGCATCTCGCCAATTTTTTGGCTCACGTCGTCGTTAATCGCTTCCATTGCCATATCGAAAACGCGCTTTTTGTCGGGGTCGCCCGTCAAGATACTCATCGCGGAGGTCATCGCGGAATGAGAGGTGCGTATGGCTTCGCGCTCCACTTTTTTCACCTTTACTTGGTCTTCGATGTCGGCTTGCATAATTTGCGAGTTTTCGTACATTTTGACGAGGACGCGGTGCAGCACCTCCATTTTTTTGTAGAGTTCGTCTAAGCGCATATTCGACTCGGTGAGCCGTCCTGCGGCGCGCGATTTGAGTACCATCATGCCTTGTTGGTCTTGGCGTTTGGCAGCGTCGGCTAATTGCAGATTTTGGTTAATCTGCTGCTGATTCTGCTTGATAATCGTACTCAATTTGTTCATTTGAGCGCGCAAACTGCCTATTTGTTGGCTCATTTTGCGGAGGTTGTTTTTGAGGTCGTCCACATAGCTTTCTAGTATCCCAATCGGGTCTATTTGCACAAAAACGCCCGTGATAGCGCGCATCACGCTTTGGTACATATACCATACGAGGGTGCGCATTTTGGGGTCGAGGACGACGTAGAGCATCGCGCCAAGCAGCATCAATAAACCCACTAAATAGACGGTATTGGCTACTAATGCGATTAAAATAGGCAAAAATGTCCATAAAAGGAAGCCTGCACTGCCTAATATTGCTACGCCAAAGAGTAGTCCTGTCGTGCCTTCGGGGCGTTGCCAAAATGTTTTTGGTTTGAAATTGTTGTTTTGAAAATCCATTTTTTTTATTTTTAAACTGTAAGCTATGAACTGGAAGCAATAAACTATTGAGCGGAGAGAAGCGATAGGTTATGAATTACCGACGGCACTAATCACTAAACGTTAATCACTAATCACTATTTCAGATATTGATTAATTTTTTCTATGTCTTTTCTGATTTGGGCGCAAAGTTCGTTGTAGCTGGCATCAAAACTGTTTTTGGTCGCCTCCATTTTTTGGCTGAACTCAGCGACTTGCTGTTTGGTGCTGCTGCTTTGTTGCTGCATATCGTTAATTTCTTTCTGTAACTGCGCTATTTGGGCGGTTTTGTCGGCGATAGACCGCTCCATAGCGGCTACTTCGTCTATCATCGTTCGGTTTTTGCCTTCGCCTTGTTGCTTAAGCGTTTCGTAGAAACGCTGCTGCTCGCGCTCGAGTACGCGCAGGTAGTACTCGGAGGTTTCTGTGAGTTTCTGAAAGCTCAAACCCATGGTTTGCGCCATCGCAAAAGCGGACTGAAACCGCGTGCGCTCGTCTATTTGCAGGTTTTGTGTGGCTTGTATAGACTGCTTAAACTCTAAGTAATCTAAGCCTTGTAGGTTATTTTGCGCTAAGGCTTGCAACAAAATTTCCATCATTTTGGGGTCGGCAGTTGCCGAACTATTATTGTTTTGCTGCGGCAAAACGGGCTGGGTATTCTGCTGTGTGTTCTGGACGTTCTGCTGCGTATTCTGGGTGATTTCTTGTTTCGCTACGGGCTGGTCGTCCTCGATGATAAATAGCGATTTGAGGTTTTTAAACATACTCATATATTGTAAAGCGTAATGAATTAATTTTTAAATGCAAATATAAATAAAACATTCCAAAAAAACAGTTTATCGAGTTATATAATAATTTTATTTGCAGAAAAGTTCCATGAATATAAAAAAATACTTTTTTTGGTGTAATAAAAAATCTATGATTCGCATATATTCAAAAAAATACCGTACCTTTACAAATCACTTTAATCAAACTTATTTATCCATTTTTAAATTTCATTTTTATTATGCAAAAAATCTACCTATCCATTGCCTTGCTTCTCACTGCTTTTGCAGCACAAGCGCAAGCACCTGCCAACGACGATTGCGCAGGCGCAACCGCAGTACCCTACGCTGCTAATGCCGCCGCTTGTACCTCGACGCTCGTTACTACTACGGGCGCGACGCAGTCTGCGAACGCGAACTCTTGTTCCGCTACTTGGTATGACGACGACGTGTGGTACACCTTCACTACGCCTGCCGTTTTGCCCGATACCGTAGTGATTAAAGGTACACCAGGTACGCTTGTCAATTGGGGTATGTCCGTTTACGCGAGCTGTACCGCTACCTCAGATATTGCTTGCTTCTCGGGTAGCACAGGAGGTCCAAACGGCTTAAATATCTACTTACGCAAAAGTTTATTAACTCCAAACACCGCTTATAAACTGCGTGTTTGGGGCGCAATGACCGGACCAGCAGCGCAGGGCAATATGAATATTTGCGTGTACGGCGCATTTTTGCCTGCGGGACCTGTTGCCCGTTTCGACAAACCTTTTTTACCTATATTTATAGATATCGGTAGCTCGGGTATGAATAGCGATACCTTATATAATGACGGCGGCGCAACATTAACCGTTGCTTCCGTATCGAGCAGTTCTGCACTTTTCACCACTTCTCTTGTCGCAGGCGCGTCTGTGTCTTCGCTGGGGAAGCTACCTTTTACGGTCACTTACTCGGCAACCGACGGCATAGA
>JAYWGJ010000017.1:0-10852 GCA_043778315.1 Saprospiraceae bacterium
GCGGCGTTGAGGTTGGTGACGTAGGCTTGATGGTGTTTGCCATGGTGGATTTCCATGGTGCGCGCATCTATATGCGGCTCGAGCGCATTGAGCGCGTAGGGTAGGGCTGGTAGTGTGAAAGCCATTTTAATTGAATTTATAAAAAAATGAAAATTGTAAGTAGTTGAAAGGAAAGAAGAAAAAATAAGTAGTATCAAAATATTGCGAAGGATTTTACATCAAAACAAGACAGATTTGATGCTCAATGCAGGGCACTATAAGGATAATCTAACGAAGTTTTGGAGTGAAAGACGAGTAATATTGGTACTGATTATTTTAGACGCTTTCCTAAAATAAATGTTTAGGCGTATAAAGACTTGCGTCTAATGCCTATTTGAACAATAAATATAAGGGCAGCAATAACTCCCAAAGCGGTATTATTGGTTACTAATATATTGCATAAACTCGTTAAAAACGCGGTTGTTAAGCACAAAGTTGCCCATTGTCCTATGAAGTCAAATCTTTTTTTTGTAAAAAAAATAGTCAATAAATGGATAATGGCAACAACTGCTATTGCTTGTATTGCCAACAAAGGTAAACATAAATTAGCTAAAATCGTGGCTAAAATTAACGCTAACGCGATATAAATGGAGCGGTATTTTAGGTTGAAATCGGGTGCGCAATCAAACCCGCTCGCAGGTGGCAAACTGCCTACTATGACGCGCCGATTGTAGGTGACAACTTGATATACTTGGTAGAGTACGGCGCGAAAAACGGAGTTGCGAAAAAGCGGCTGCAAAAACGGTGTGCGTTGCGAAAGTATAAAAAACAGCGCGTCTAAGCCGTAAATCGTCTTGCCCGTTTTTGTGTCGTATAGCGGAATTTCGTGTCTGCCGCGCTGTAAATCAATACTTTGCATGATTTCGGGGTGCGCGGTGCTGAACTGCTGCCGACCTTCCTCTGTGAGCAAACCTGCCGATACGAAGCCGCGTGTATAGGCTTTACACATCGGGCAGTTGTCGTCGTAAAGCATGACTTTATCTTTGAGCGCGTCGGGAACTGCCATGGATTTGCATTTTTTGATTGAGCAATATTGCACTACAAAAGTAATAATATTATAACCAAAAAAATAAAAAATTGTTGTATTATTTAATTGTTTGATGCAAATGATAGAGTTTTTATTTACTTTTGTGTAGCAACAACGTAGTTTAAAAACTATAAAATAGATAGTTTTCAAAATCGTCAAAAACGCTTTGCCTCCGTTTCAATAAAAAACACAACACTTTGAATTTTACAGAAAATATATTTTTGGCGTTGCGGTCTATTCGCGGCAACTTGCTACGGACTTTCCTGACGTTTATGATTATCGCTTTTGGTATCATGGCGTTGGTGGGCATACTGACGGCGATGCAGTCGATGATAGCGGGTTTGAGTAGTAACTTTTCGAGCTTGGGCGCGAATACGTTTAATATCATACAGTCAGGTTCGGGTGTGCGGGGGAAAGGTCCGCGCATGAAGGACAACAAGACGGGCGACCCGATTTCGTACCGCGACGCGGTGGATTTCAAATCGCGCTACGACTACACGGGCGCGACCGCGTCTATCTCTACGCTCGGGCTGTCGTCGGCGACGGTGCAGCACGACGGCGAAAAAACGGGTAATAATATTTCGGTGATGGGCGTTGATGAAACCTACTTGCAGGTAGCGGGTTTTACGCTCGCCGCAGGGCGCGAGTTTTCGGCGACCGAAGCCTTAGAGGGTGCAAATGTAGCGATAGTTGGCGTAGAAATAACGCAGCGTTTCTTTAAAAATAAACCCGAAAAAGCGATTGGACAAACCATCAGCGTACAAAACCGCCGCGCTACTATCGTGGGCGTTTTGGAGGCGAAAGGCAGTAGCAACAGCTTCAACGGCGACCGCATCGTGCTGATGCCGCTCCCTACGGTGCGCAGCGAGTTTGGTTCGCAACGCGCTTCGTTCAATATCTCTTGCGCGGTGATGCAGCAGTTGGATTTTGACGAAGCGATAGGCGCGGCGACGGGCGCGATGCGACAAGTACGCCGCATAGAACTCGGGCGTGACAACGATTTTGAGATTACGCGAAGCGACGGTTTGATGAGTTTTGTGGTGGATAATACCGCCAAAATACAATACGCGACCTTGTTTATTGGCATTATCACGCTGCTCGGCGCGGCTATTGGTTTGATGAATATTATGTTGGTGAGTGTGACGGAGCGGACGCGCGAAATCGGAATTTGTAAGGCGTTGGGCGCGACGCGCCGCAATATTTTAACGCAGTTTTTGGTAGAAGCGATAGTAATTTGCCAAATCGGCGGCTTGCTCGGCATTGTGCTTGGCGTACTTTTAGGCAATGTGCTTAGTATATTTTTGCACACAGGATTCATTATTCCTTGGGTTTGGATGCTGCTCGGCATCGTGCTGTGCTTGGTAGTCGGGCTGCTTTCGGGCTTGTACCCTGCTATGAAAGCGGCGGAATTAGACCCGATAGAGGCGTTGCGGTACGAGTAGGAGAGGGGTTGAAGTATTATAATTGTAACAAAATAAAACAAAAAAAACCATGTCACCAAAAATACCATTCAAATACTTATTTTACGTTTTCACTTTGTATGTGACTGCCGCATCGCTTTGGTGGGGTTATTTGTTATACAAAAAAAACGACGAGTTGTATGATACCAAAATACAACTTATGGAGACGAAATACGCTAAAAGCATAGAGGGAACCGACGACCTCACCTATCTTATGGATAAAAAAAGACGACAAGAGCGCATGATTATGGGCGAAGGAGCTGTGTTTTTTGTATTTATGATAGTCGGGATATTCTTCGTTTTCCGCACCTTGCAGCGCGACGTACTGATGGCGAGACAGCAGCGAAATTTCATTTTGTCTATCACGCACGAACTAAAATCGCCGCTCGCCGCAATCCGCTTGGGCGTAGAAACCGTACTTAAACGCGAAACGCTGACCCGCGAGCAAGTGAGGCGATTGTCGGGTAACGCGGTGCAAGACGTGGAGCGGCTCACTACGCTCGTCGACAATATATTGGTGGCGGCGCGGGTAGAGTCTTCGTCGTACCAAATTTCGCGCACGCCCGTCAATATCGGTGACTTCCTCGACGACCTCGTGCAGGGTTTGCAGATGCGTTTTCCAGAAGCGAAACTCGGTTTTGTGGAGCAAGAAGGCTCGCTCGAGATGATACAAGCCGACCGACCCGCTATTACCTCAATACTACTCAACCTTATCGAAAACGCCGTTAAGTACGCCTTAGATGTGCCGCGTGCAGAAGTGACCGTCGGTTTGGAAAGTAGTCTAAACGATAAATATGTGATGATTTCGGTGGCGGATAACGGCATCGGTATTGATAATAAAGACAAAAGTAAGATATTTGAGAAGTTTTACCGCATCGGAAACGAGGACACGCGCCGCACGAAAGGTACCGGTTTGGGCTTGTACATAGTTAATGAATTGGTAAAGTTACACCACGGACGCATCATTGTATTAGATAATCAGCCGAAAGGCACGAAATTTGTCGTAGAAATGCCAATAGATTGATTTATAATCAATTTGTGACAGCCAAAATTCATTTTTTTGTTTACCTTTCGGATTGGGACGGCGGTAATTCATTCCGCTCGGGAAGGTGGTAATTTATTCCGCCTGGGACGACGGCAGGTCATTCCGTTGAATAATCAAAAAATCATTTTATTTTTAACAACTAAAAAAAACAAATATGCGTATTTTATTAGTAGAAGATGAAGAAAATATCCGCGAGGCGGTCAAGCTCAACCTCGACCTCGACGGCTACGAAGTGATAGCAGTTGGCAACGCGAAAGACGCGCTCGCCGCCGCTAACGGGCAGCATTTCGACCTCATGATTTTAGATGTCATGCTCCCCGATGTGGACGGCTTTCAGCTTTGTCAGCAAATCCGCTTGCTCAATACCGACGTACCTATCATGTTCCTCACGGCAAAGGACACGCCCGAAGACCGCGTACAAGGCTTGCGCAAGGGCGCAGACGACTACTTAGTGAAGCCGTTTAATATAGAAGAACTCGGTTTGCGGGTGCAAAACCTGCTCCGCAGAGCCAAAAAAGAAGGTATGCACATCGGCGATACGTTCACTTTCGGGCAGTTCGAAATCAATTTTCACACCTTCGAGGCGAATACGCTGCAAGGCAAAATGATGCTTACCAAAAAAGAGGCGATGCTCCTCAAACTGCTGATAGAACGTCGCAACGATGTGGTTTCGCGGCAGCAAATCCTACAATCGGTGTGGGGCTACGACGTGTATCCTTCTACCCGAACGATAGATAATTTCATACTCACTTTCCGCAAATATTTCGAGAAAGACCCGCGCAGCCCTACCTATTTTCATTCGGTGCGCAGCGTAGGCTATAAGTTTACCTTGGAGGATTAAGACTGAAAAATGGTGTGTGGGTTTAGGCTCGCACACCATTTTTTTATTTAGGAACGCGTCCAAAATAAGTTACTATATTCTCACTTGTCTTTCGCGCCAAAACTGCGTTAGATTATCGTTACGATGCCAGGCATCGCGCCTCAAATCTGCCTTGTTTTGACCCAAAATCCTGCGCGACAATATTAAGTACCTTATTTTCTCTTCATTCCTTAGTGAAAACGTCGTATCTTTGTAATGTAATTTTTAAAAAAAATAAAATTTAGAAATATGAAAACAGTTACTATTGAATTGCCAAACACGATGCTCGACGCTTTTTTACCCTATTGCAATACTTTGGGCTTGCAAAAAGTAGAAGTTGTGGATAAAGTGGAGCGCGAAGACAACGCTTGGGTGAATTGATGAATACTATCGACCTGACTAACACTGTGCCGATGAGCGCGGTAAAAGAGCGATTGAGGAGTAAAATGTAATTGAAAAATATAGTACTTATTTCCCATAATCTTAAAAAATAAAAATATGGAACTACTAACCATCTCAGAAATTAGAGCGAACTACCCCGAGCAATGGGTTTTAATTGGCAATCCTGAGCTATCAGACCCCGAAATAAACGGCTCGATAATCAGCAAACTCGTTCGCGGAATTGTGCTTTATGCCAGCAAAGATAAGCGAGAAATCGGCTTTAAAGCAACCGCCGTGCGCGGAGCGGTAGAAACAACGGCGTGTATTTTTACAGGGGAAATACCCAAAAATAGGCTGTTTTTATTATGAAACAAGAACGATTTAAGCGAGAAAACGACGAAGGTTTAGTTATCATCAAGTGCAAATTCCCTAATCACGAAGTAGCACTTGCGCTCGATACAGGCGCGTCGCATACTACGATAGACCTGACCGCCCTGCAAATAGCGGGCTATGATATAAGTATGGCTGCGCGAACTACTTTCTTAGAAACAGCAAGCGGCGTTATTCAAGCCTATATTTTTCGCGTCAAGGAGTTTAAGGCATTAGGTTTCACGAAGCGAAATATAGAAATCTGCGCCTATGATTTTTTTGCGCATCACGTCCTTGCCGATATTGATGGCGTATTAGGGCTTGATTTTATAGCTGAATATAAAATTTGTATTGATTTCAAAACAGAAATTATTACTTTGATGTAATGATTTTTGCTGAAAATGTATAGCCTAAAACCAACTTTCCCCGCTCCTCACGCGGCTAAATTCCGACGAATTTTAGCCGCGTTTTTATTTATTTTTACCTATTTTCATTTATTTTCATCTTTTCCGCTTATTTTCAAAATACAAAACTACACTTTTTATACCAATAAACCTAATAAAATATAGATTCTGTTTCAGAAAGTGAAATACAATGGCAAAAAGAGCGTTTTGGCGAAATAATGAAAAAATCGTATTATTTTTTATTCATATTTGGTAATGTCAAAATAATAGTGCATCTTTGAATTTAACAACACAAAAATTATCAAAACGTCGAGAAGATAAAGTTCTTTTCTCAAAAAATATTAGCGTTATGCTAAACTAATTCTCCTGTACAAAAAATCGCCAAAAATTTTTTTATAACTAAGGATGATAGGTTTGGAAGAACGCACACTGTATGGTGTGCGCCTTCTGCCTATTCGTTATCCTTAGTGGGCGTTTGGCGATGCCTTGTATAGGTGATGGACTCGGCGGGGTTCACGCCTTTTTTTATTCGAACTACCGCCAGTTTATTGCACCATTGCCATTTAGTTACACACTCTCCCCGAAGTTTTTTTTATTTTGCTTTTCAATGCTTGTTTCAATATTCAAAATATCCCTAGTAGCTAATGGGGCTTAAATTTGGACAGTGTACGGCTTTGAGAATCTTAATCTTTGTTTTATATTTTAACCAATTTTTAAAAAAATTAAATCATGAAAAAAACAAATTTCGCAATCCTCTTCTTTATCTTTTGCTACGCAGCAATTTCGCTCGGGCAGGATAATTCATGGAACTCTCCACTAAATCATCTTTTCTTTAAAAATGGCTGGGTAGGACTTCAGCCGAAACCAAAAGAAATTACCACAAATTTTTTGCGTAAATACACCTACGACCACTCCGATTATATTTTTGTAGGAAAAGTAATCAAACAAGCTTTCTGGTTAGATGGAACAGGCTCTGCACAAATATATGCCAATGACTTGATACAAGTCACGAAAGTAATTAAAGGAGACCTAAAAGAAGGTACCATAGAACTAAAAACAAGACATGGATTAGTTACAGGCTGTTTTGACTGCGGAAACCCATGTGTGGTGCAAGAAACTCAAGGTGTATTTTATTGCCTTGCAGCCGAAGATAGCACTAAAACGCATTTTACAGAAACCCCAACGAATAGTAAAATCCTTAAATTGTATTATGACAATATACAAGGAGATTGTAGCGTAATGGACTATAATGGGTACTTGGGTAGTGTTAATTTTATGGGTAGCGGTAGCAACGATAATTATTACAGCCCAAAAGAAGCTACAAAATGGGTAGAAAAGCAAGAAAAAGCAGCACCTACATCAGAGGTAGTAGTACCGACTAAAACAGAACCGCTAAAAAAGCAGTTAAGCGGCACCGTAAACGAAAGCACAAATAGCAGCTTGCTCAGTGCCGCAGACGACCACAATGCTTGTGGCAATGACAAACAGAGATGTAACGGTAGATAATAACAATATCCGATGGTTTGGCTGTACCATACAAGCGCAAGGCGTTTATATACCGACGACAGGCACGGCTACCTCGCAGGCTAATTATTTACAAAAATTTGTAAGCTATCTTACTTACGACCCTCAAATATTTGGTATAATACCGCTTACCAACTCGAGCTATTTTACTGCCACATTGTCTCCACTTTTGAGTAGCAATTATACCATATTGAGCATTACAGATATTGGCAATATCACCGACCCTAATAATGATTTAGTGGGTTTTAGAAACCTTAAAATAGAAATACAAGCTAACGCAAACGCGCCACGCGTAGATATAAATACCGCTAAAAATATTATTGACCTCAAAATCAGAATGGGCAGCAATTGCTCGCAACAGCGATTTATTCTTTTCCCACCTAAAGATGAGCCTACACTTGGCATCGAGGTTTTAAGTCAGTTTAGTACGGCTGCCACTGGCGGTACTATTGATGAGTATTACACGGCTTATCAAGCCGTTTATTATCAACCTTTCCAGTACTGTCCTAACCAAAGCGGACTTACTATAAGTGCAGTAACTAATGGTGGATTAGTAGCGGGTGAAAAGAATGAGTTTTTATTGAAAGCTAATACTAACGCATTTATACCTGCAGGAAGCTACGGTGTTTTCATGCATTCGGCGAGTAATGATGTAGTAGAAGAAATATTACCGCAAGCTTTTGTACAATACGTCGATGCTTTTACACTAAAAATACGCATTCCTGCATTAAGCTTAAATGGCAGCACTTTTAATCCTGGGTCTGGTTTTGTTGGTTTAGTATATGATGGCGAACGCATATATACGTCAAATATGGTTGATATAAAATACGCTTTGCGCGAGACCAATTTTAAAAAATTCCCGAGCGGCTTAGACAACACGGGAGACCTCCGCAATACTGTACACGCTGTTGCACCAGTATATACGGGTTGTGATAATAGGGTACAAACCTTCCAGTTGCATCAAAATGTAATAGATGCTATACCCAATGCAGTAGCTGTATTTACAAGTATATTAGCAGATTGGTCAAAACTACTGAAGGGTAACTCCTCTAACCCAAAGTATTTGGTATTAGACCCTACTATTTCTAATACACTAGTAAACGATAATGACCCCGCACCTGTGCTTAATAAAATTTTGATTTACTTAGGTGGCTCGATTCCTATCACTGCTGTGATGGCAACTGCATTATCAATTGACTCTGTTAATACAGTGCTACAAAGTGGAGTTGCACAACCAAGAGGGTTTGTCAAATCGGGAGTAATACGCATTAACACCCTGTTTTCAAACCAGTTTTATGTATCTACTACATCTCCTTATAATCAGTGGATAGAAAACGGTAAACACAATTTTTATATCACAGCCTTGCATGAAATTGGTCATGCTTTGGGTTTACGTCATATAATTGATGCGACCCACGCTAATAGTTTAACCTATGCACTTGACAATCGCTCTGCGTTGATGTACTGGATGGAATCTGCGCCGTACCCGTGTACATTTACCAGTGGGCGGTGTGATAATGGAGGTGTTCCGTGTGCGAGCAGTATGACTAAACGCTCTATATTTCATCTGCGAGACAGACACTATACTCAGGTGGCGTGGTTTTATAACCGAAACTATGGCATTATCAATAGTAATTTTCTCACCTTGTCTAATACGCCTACGTTTTCAGGATATAAGGCTAATATTTGCGCAAGCAATATCAATCCTTATAATATAAGTGGTGCGTTCCGCCCAGGCGGTGGTTTGTTTAGTAAAGGTACGATAAACCCGCAAGCCTGCAATTATATACAATCCAACGGCGTGTTTACCCATTGTGGTGCGGGAGGCTATCCTATTGCCTACACCGTAAATGGCTGTAAATTAGAAAATACACTTTCCGTGAATGCGTGTAAAGGATGTGTACCTGCCAACAGTATTCTAATAGATAACGGTGTGACAAATATGTGTTTGACAACCGCAACCACAGCAGAGGGATACGTAGATTTTGAGGCAAATATAATGTCGGGAAGCTCGTGCGCTTCTTCACCAAGCTATACCGTATTCGTAATACCTACTACAAGTAGCTTTAACTATACCTCAACACCACTCGCTGCAACCACTAACACGGTGACGAAACGTTTATATTTTACTATACCTGCCAGTTTCGGAACGGGAAATTATCAAGTAAGAGTAGTGTATAATGCAGGTGCAACAAGCCAAATATTAAGCAATATCTGGAATTTTAGTCTTCAACGAGTTGCGCCAAATGAGGCTTGTACAATCGTTGGACCGCAAGCACCAGCACCATTACAGGCATCACCTGTAAATAATACAGAGCAAGCGGTTGAATTAGAAGATGTATCAAAATCTATTGCTGCACAAATAAAAGAGGTGGAAGGTAAAAATATAGAAATTAGGAACCTAAACATTCGTTTATATCCAAACCCTACCAATAATCAAATAACTTTGGAGGCAACAGATAACAATAGTGATGAACCAATGCTTATTGATATTTTTAATTTGCAAGGGCAAAGGCTATCGGCTATTGTTATGCAAGGCGCAAAAACAATTGTACTGAATACAACAGAGTTAAATAACGGTTTTTACTTATTTTATATACAACAGGGTAACTATTATAATACTTATAAAGTTGAAGTGATACATTAGTTTTGTAAGTAATCTATCTTACAGTCCATAAGGTAACGGCTGTTTCGCAATATCGCGGAGCAGCCGTTTATTATTCTACATATCACAATAATCCCCATCTCAACAAATATACGCCCGTTTCATTACCTATTATTACTACCAAAAAGAATTTAATTTTATTGACAATGAAAAAACCGTTGATTGTTCTTTGTAATCCAAACCTTTTCGTATCTTTGTGCCAATTATGATAAATGTACAAAATGTAACGGTTATTTACGGCGAACGCGCCTTATTTGATGGCGTGAGCTTCTCTATACAAGAGCGCGACCGTGTAGGTTTGGTAGGTAAAAACGGCGCGGGCAAGTCGACGATGATGAAAATTATCGCGCGAGAGGAAAATCCGCATGGCGGCGACGTGACGAAACCGTCGAGCGCGACGGTAGGCTATCTGCACCAAGATATGGCGTTGCCGAAAGGCAAAACCGTGATGGACGAAACGCTCACCGCCTTCGAGGAGGTGCGTGCGCTCGAGGCGCGTATCGCCGAAATCACAACTGAACTCGAAACGCGCACCGACTACGAAAGCGACGCTTACACTGAGTTGTTGCACGAGTTTAGCGACACTAACGAGCGGTTCGATTACCTCGGCGGTCACACGATGCGCGCCGACGTAGAAAAAATATTGGCAGGTTTGGGCTTCAAGCCAACCGATATGGACAGACTCACCGACGAGTTTTCGGGCGGCTGGCAGATGCGTATCGAACTCGCTAAAATGCTGCTCCGCAAACCCGATTTTCTGCTCTTAGATGAGCCGACGAATCACTTAGACATCGAGTCTATTTTGTGGCTCGAGGAGTTCCTCAAATTTTATTCTGGCGCGGTAGTGCTTATTTCGCACGATAAAACGTTTTTGGATAATATCACCAAACGAACTATCGAGATTGAACTCGGCAACGTGTATGATTACAAAGCGAACTACTCTAAGTATTTGGAGCAACGCTCCGAACGGCGCGAGCAGCAACTCAACGCGTTCAATAATCAGCAAACGCAATTGGCGCAGATGCAGCGCAATATAGACCGCTTTCGCGCGAAAGCGAACAAGGCGAGTTTTGCGCAAT
>JAYWGJ010000018.1:0-10704 GCA_043778315.1 Saprospiraceae bacterium
AGTAGAATGTGTTAAATTCAATTTCGCTTTTTTACTTTTTTTACGAAGCAAGTGACGCTTTCCTGCGTGTGCGCACTTTAACTTGCCTGTGCCTGTTACCCGAAAGCGTTTTTTCGCACTCGAGTTAGTTTTCATTTTTGGCATGAAATGAGACGTTTTAAATGATTATAATATAAGTTTATTTATGCAAAAGCAATTTCGTACTGTACTGAACAACACAATTTTAAACCTAAGCGGCTGCAAAGGTAATTATTTTTATCGGTAATTAAAATTATTTATTAGAATAATGCGAAATAAAAAACTACACATTATAAAAATAACGTATATCTATTTACTACCGTGCTTCTTTTTCGGTGCGATATTGATGCTCATGCGTCGCCCTTCGAGCTTCGGAAGTCCGTCGGCAACGCCTACATCTTCTACCGCTTGAATGAATTTGAGTAGCAATAATTCGCCACGCTCCTTAAACGCAATCGCCCGCCCTTTAAACTGCACATACACTTTTACCTTCGCGTCCTCGTCTTTGAGGAAACCAAGTGCGTGCCGTACTTTGAAGTCAAAATCGTGTTCGTGCGTGTCAGGACTCATACGAATTTCCTTGATGATAGTCTGTTTTGCGTTCGCTTTCATCTCTTTTTCGCGTTTTTTACGCTCAAAAAGAAACTTATTGTAGTCGGTGATTCTACAAATCGGCGGCTCTGCGGTCGGCGTAGTTTCTATCAAATCCAACTCTGCCTTGTCCGCAATCGCCATTGCGCGGGCGAGGGTATAAATACCGGGTTCGATAGTTTCGCCTAATTTTGCGGAAAGCTCCTCCAGGCTGTCGCCTACCAGACGCACTTGCTCTACATTGCGAATGTCCTCATTAATCCGAAACGGGTTGCGATTCGGTTGAGGCATATTCCTATGGTTGTTGTTTTGTTTAGCCAAACGATGGTTACTAAGAATAAATGATTAAGAAACTATATTTATTTTTTTATTGCTGCAAAAGTAAGGTTTTTTTATATAGAAACAAAATATTTTGATTTTTTTCGAAAATCTGTTCAAATATAATACCCTACACAAAGAAATAATTAATATTTTTGTATTTAATATTTTTTATATATCTTTGTGTTGTATTAAATTTTTTTTAAATATAATAATCATCATGTATTCATTTTTTAGCCTTAATTACCGATTTATTACTATTTGTCACTACTTATTTTTAATAATAAGTAGTTTATTTGTGTTTACGCAGCAGTTATCCGCGCAGCAACACCTATATATACGCGACCGATACGGCAACCCGATAAAGTCGATGTGCATCGTTAATATAAAAACGAAGGCAACAAAAACTGTGAAATCGGTGTTTTTAATAAGGAGTCAGATTACGGAACAGGGCGAAATAATCGCACGAGGCAACTTAAGCACGATTTACGATATTTTTGTAACGGGCAAAGGCTACCAAAAAACGAGTGTGTCACAAAATATTTACGACGGCATGGTGATTACGCTCTATCGCGACCCTGCATATATAGACACAGGCGAGATTGCACGACGTGCGCGCGAAGACGCAGAGCAGGAGTTTAAACGCCAATTAGAGGCGATTATGGCGGAAAATCGACACATTCAGGACTCTTTGAACAAGGCGTTAGTAGTGGAAATCGCGCTCAAAAAACGTGCAGAAGAATCATTGCGCCGCACGCAAGATTCGCTCGTAGTAGCCAAAACGTTTGCTGCCGAACAGACGCAAAAGGTAAAAAATTTGGAGCAAAAACAAGCCGCAAGTGACTCAACCGTACAAGATATGGTGGCAGATATGCACATCATGAAGGCACAGTTAAACGGACTTACAAGTCCGAAAAATAAGAAAAAATTTGCCAAAGTTAAGTCTAAACCTGAGCCGCAGCCAAAACCGCAGCCCGCAATACCTGCAACACAGACGATAGACACACCACAAGCAGCAAGCGCACTCGCAGCAAAACCTGCACAAAAGCCGCTTTGCATCTTTTACGACATCAAGCAATGGGTAGATGACGATGTAAGCGCAAGCAAATCGAGAGAATGGAAAACGTTAGTTGGTAAAATAATTGTGACAAACCCCGCTTTGTTCGTAGATGGCAAGCTAACGATGTATGTTAGTATCTATGATAATGATAATCAACGGTTTGTACCCGAGTCTTCGAGTAATAAAGTAAGTAAATTTGATAAAAATAAATTGGAAGTGACGCTTGCTACCAAGCAATCTGAACCGACAAAGTACGATTTTAGATTTAACGTTCGTAACGATTACAACTACTATGTAGAACATACAGAACTTACTCGCGGAAGGAGCTACACTATAAAGATGTACGATATAAATGGTGTAGAACTTTTGGGGAGTGTGTACAGTTTCACGTTTCCAAAATAAAACATTTTAAGTACTTTACAGCAATGAAAAAAGCCGATGACGTGGATAAACCGCATCGTCGGCATTTTTTTTGAATGATATATTAAAATCAATAACTCATAAAAATCAATTTTCATGTTAAAATGGAGTAGTATTATCCTTTTATGGATAGGAATTAGTGCAAACCAAAGTCAAATATTGGCGCAAAGTCAAATAAAAGTGTCGAATCTGAAAAAACATATCCGTTTTTTGGCAGATGACAAGCTAAAAGGGCGCGCACCAGGCAGCGAAGGCGATATATTGGCAGAAAATTACATTATTAATTGCTTTGAGCAATACAATTTGTTGCCTTACGGCGATAAAATGGATAAAATAGTCAAAAAAGGCGATAAAATAATCCGTAATGCTTATACGCAAGCATTTTCGTTTAGCCTCAGCAATAATCCGCACGGCAGTGCCGACGACCCGAACGCGCCCAAAGAAAACGGACGGAATATAGTTGGTTTTTTGGATAATGGCGCAACAAATACCATCGTTATCGGCGCGCATTACGATCACCTTGGTGATACAGGACGCGGCTCGAGCTTGGATGCAAACCCCGAAGGCAAAATACACAACGGCGCAGACGATAACGCTTCGGGCGTGGCAGGTTTGCTCGAGTTGGCGCGTATTTATAGCACAAATAACATAAAAGAGCAACATAATTTCTTATTTATTGCCTTTTCGGCAGAAGAAGCGGGCTTGATTGGCTCAAAATATTATGTCAATAATCCGACCGTTCCGCTCGAAAAAATGCAAGCAATGTTCAATATGGATATGGTAGGACGGCTGAACGACAGCACCCAAAAACTGATGGTTTATGGCGTAGGCACGTCGCCGATTTTTGTGCCGATGCTGAGTAATTTTAACCATAAACCATTTCAGTTATCGACGGACAGCTCGGGCGTTGGTCCGAGCGACCACACGTCGTTTTACCTCAAAAACGTGCCTGTTTTGCACTTTTTTACGGGACAACACGCCGATTACCACAAACCAACCGACGATTACAGCAAAATAAACTTCAAAGGCGAAGCCAAAGTACTCACGTTTATGACGCAACTTATCGACCTGATAGACGCGAGTCCGAAGCTGAGTTTTAGAGAAACGAAGGTAAAAGCGGCGAAATCGAACGGCTTTAAAGTGAGTATGGGCGTGATGCCCGACTACGCTTTTGACGGCAAAGGCTTGCGCGTAGATGGCGTAACCGAAGGCAAACCCGCGCAAAAAGCAGGCTTGAAAGCAGGCGATATAGTGCTGAAATTGGGCGAAACCGATGTCACAAATATCTACGACTATATGGACGCGCTCAATCATTTTGAGAAAGGCGTGACTACGCAGGTGCAGGTGTTGCGCAATAAAAAAGTGGAGACGTTTACGATTACGTTTTAATGGTGTGCGGGTTTCAACCCGCACCAGGCAGAGGTGGTCAGTTGTCCAAAACTTTACCACGAATTACGCGAATTTTCACTAATTCTATCGGTGGACGGTTTTTAATTTCACCAATATTTTGATAATTTTCATTCGAAAATTATCAAAACTAACCTAGTTTCACGAATTTTGCCCGCGTAATTCGTAAATTTTGCTGTTTGAGTAAAAAAATTTCAATTTTTTACTCAACCAATTAGTGAAATTAAAATTATCTAATCATCAAAATTTGTGCAAATTCGCGTAATTCGTGGTGTAAAAATAAAACTGACCACATCTGCCCGCACCAAGTAAGATAGGTGCGGATTGAAACCCAAGCGTTGCATTAATACCAATAAAATGAAAATATTGACGGAGTATTTTTAAAAATATTTTTTCTTAGTTTAAAAACAAATAAAAAAATGAATTTCGATAGTTTAATTGTAAAAAATCGCCTTGATAAAAACCTAAACGTGCATTCGCATCAGTTGCCGATATTCGCGACCTCTTCGTTTGATTTTGAGGATATTACGCAAGGGATTGAGGTATTTGCGGGCAACGAAAAGGCGCATTTTTACTCGCGCTACGGCAACCCGACTATCGAATCCGTTGCGGATAAAATAGCCGCTATGGAGGCGTTCGGCTTGGCGAATACCGAGGCGAAAGCCGTGATGGTGAGTTCGGGCATGTCGGCTATCAGCACCGCGCTGTTGGCTACTTTGAAGGCAGGCGACGCGCTGCTCACACAGGGCAATTTGTACGGTGGCACGACCGAAATGTTCACGAAAATCATCGCGCCGCTCGGTATTTTGCCTATTTTTATAGATTTAACGGACGATATTGCGATAAAAAACGCGCTCGCAGCGCACCAAAATATCCGCGCTATATTTTTGGAAACGCCCTCAAATCCGAGTTTGGTTTGTTACGATATAGCGGAAATAGCGGAAATGGCGCATGGAAACGGTGCGATTTTGATAGTGGATAATACGTTTTGTACGCCTTATTTGCAGCAGCCGTTCGCGTTTGGCGCAGACCTAATCATACATTCTACTACGAAATACCTGAACGGTCACGGCACAGCAACGGCTGGCGTAGTGGTTGGGCGCGACGCGGAAACGATGCGGCGCGTATGGCAGACGATGAAACTTTTGGGGACGAATTGCAACCCGTTTGATGCGTGGCTCACCGCAGTCGGTATGCAGACTTTGGTGTTGCGTATGGATAAACATTGCAGCAATGCCAACGAATTGGCGCAATATTTATTGACAAAAAGCGAGGTTTTGGCGGTCAATCACCCGTCGCTGACGCAGCACGGCACGCACGATATTGCGCGTAAGCAGATGAAAAATTTTGGTGGAATGCTCAGTTTTGAACTACGCGGCGGCTA
The DNA here is from genome assembly GCA_043778315.1 of Saprospiraceae bacterium. GTDB lineage: Bacteria > Bacteroidota > Bacteroidia > Chitinophagales > Saprospiraceae > JBEEMU01. The sequence continues at coordinate 5,199 of JAYWGJ010000018.1, forward strand.
CGATGCGGCGTTGCGTTTTATGAAACGCTTGGAGTTTTGCGCGTTTGCGCCGACTTGCGGCGACGTAGATACGTTGGTAATGCACCCTGCCTCGATGTCGCACGTCAATATCGATAAAAAAATACGCGAAGCGAACGGCTTAACCGATGGCTTAATCCGTATTTCGGTGGGCATTGAAAATATAGCCGATATTATAAAGGACCTCGAGCGGGGATTTGGAGTGTAAAGGGACAAAAAAAGGGTGTCTGCGATTGCAGACACCCCCCTAACATCAAACACTAAACACAAACAAAACGTCTTTGTATTATATACAATAAAATAATACTTTTAATTTTAAGTTGTAGCTATTTTAAAACAACATTGTACTTGCTGCAAAAATTACTGCAAAATCCGTACCGAATATTTATAAACAATTACATTGCAAAAATAGACTTTATAAATCGAACAAAAAAATATTCTTTCATTTTTTTTATAATTATTTTTATTTTTATTACGACAAGCATGATTATTACGACAAAACATACCCTCAATATTATTACAAGAGCAAATAAAATACTACTTTTGCAGCATAATAAAATATATTCTTAGTCACATTTCACAAAAATATTCTCGATTGCAATCAAAAAATTACCATGCAAAAAGCGTTTAAATCTCTATTTCTAATCTCACTGAGCCTCCTCCCCTACTTCATGCAAGCACAGATAAATATAGCGGCACTGACTGACCTTGCCGAACGGCAAGGCGATAAAAGCGGCTACGCGGTGGATAAATATGTTTTGAATATGGAGCCAAACATAGAAAAACCGTACTTAAAAGCGCACGTTCAAGCTACTCTGATAGCGGTAAACGACGGCTTACAAGACCTAAAAATGGATTTAGCGAACGCTTATAAAATCGCAAAAATAGACGGCGCGCTAAGTTTTACACAGAAAGGCGACGTAGTGAATATCAAGCTCCCAAAACCCTTGAAAGCAGGCGAAAAAACGATGCTCGACATTTATTATGAAGGGCAGCCGCCGTTGGTTACGTCGGGCAGAATCACAAAAGGATTGCGCTGGGAGACGCACGGCGAGGGCAAAGAGCGCGTCATCGCGAACCTCAGCACGCCGTTTTTGGCATACCTTTGGTTTCCGTGCAAAGACGGTCCGAACGGCAAAACGCTAAGCGGCGTGCAGGTAAATATCACGGTACCGAACGTGCAAATAAACGGCATTCCGTTGGTTGGCGTGTCGAATGGCGTACTGAAAAACGTGGTCAAAAAAGACGATAAAATCACTTACGAATGGGTGCATAATTACCCGATAGTGCCGTATTATGTGATGATGGCGGTGTCGAATTATCGTAAATTAGAGCAAAAATACAAGGACGCGCTCGGCAACGAGTTTCCATTGGAGTATTATGTGTTTGACGAACACGTTAAAGATGCGAAAGAAGGCACAAAAGATATGCCAAAAGTAATGGATTTTTATACCGAAATATTCGGCGAATATCCTTACGCGAAAGAAAAATACGGTATGACGCAGTTAGGTTTTTATAGCGGAATTGAAAATCAAACCAATTCTATTGTGAATAATATGTCTCCTGCCAAATTTTATACTTCTATACACGAGTTAGCCCACATGTGGTTTGCCGACGCGATTACCTGCGTGACGTGGGAACACGGCTGGCTGAACGAAGGGTTTGCGTCTTACGCAGAAGCCTTGTACGACGAGCGCGCTATCGGCAAAGAAAAATATATCAAAGCGATGCTCGAGAGTACGCATTTTGAGGAAGAGCCGATGTTTTTACCCAAAACGACCGACCCGTTCAAGGTTTTTGTGGGCAGTATTTACAATAAAGGGCAGTGGACGGTACACATGTTGCGCGGCGTGGTGGGCGACGAGGTATTTTTTCGCTCGCTTAAAGAGTACGCAACGAGCAAGCAATTTCGCGGCGGTTTTGCGAGTACAGAGGATTTAAAGGCGATTTTTGAGAAAAATAGCCGTCGCAATCTGTCGTTTTTCTTTGACGAATGGGTGTATGGTAGCAGCTTTCCGACGTACACGACAAGCGCGTTTCAAGATAAAAAATCAAAAAAAATTATTTTCAAATTAGACCAAGAAAAACACGCCACAAAACCAGAGTTTTTCGCGATGCCCGCAGAGGTACAGTTGAGTTATACAGACGGAAGTTCGGAGGTCAAAAAAATAGAAAATACAGCGACGCAACAAAGTTTTGATTTCGAGACCACCAAAAAATTAAAAGAAGTGGTTTTTGACCCTAATCATTGGATTTTGAAAAAAGTGAAAAGCGAAAGCATTATTTTGAGCGATAAATCTACGTTTCAGATGGCGGTAAACGAAACGAGCAACGAGTCGCTGAAAGTGACGAGTTTGAGTTCGAGAAGTCAAAAGGTGCAGATAGAGGTTTTTGATGCGGCAAAAAAATCCGTGTTCAAAACTAAAATAAAATGTCCTGAAACTTCGTTTACACAAGAAATGAAATTCGAAAAACTATTAGAAAACGGCAATTACACTATCATATATACGACCAAAGATTTGATTTTAAAACAATCGTTTAGCATAATCAAAAAACAATAAGCATGAAAATCATCACACTCCTTTTATTTTTGGTGTCCACGCCTTTTATTTTGTTGGCACAACGGTCTTACGAAGTAGGGCTTACAGGCGGCGGCAGCGTGTATCAAGGCGAGCTAAACCCAAGCCTTTTCGCCATAGAGGCGTATCAAAATGTAAACCCTGCGGGCGGTTTATTTTTGCGTTATAATATGAATAGAGATTTCAGTTTGCAGCTTTCCGCTAACTATATTAACGTGTCGGGCGATGACGCGAAAGCGGACGTAGCGGAGCGACGCGAGCGCAACCTCAGCTTCAAATCCTCGATAGGCGAAATGACTTTACAGCTTAATTACAACCTATTTCAGTTCAATCCGAAAGGCATGGATTTGCCGTTTTCGCCTTATATTTTCTTGGGCGTGTCGGCGTTTCACTTCAATCCGAAGGCGAAATACAACGGCGACTGGGTGGCATTACAGCCGCTAAATACCGAAGGACAGGGCATAGAAGGACGCGACAAACCTTACAGCTTGACGCAAATTGCGATACCAGTTGGCTTAGGCTATCGGCATTGTATCAACGAAAATATATCGGTTGGCTTTGAGCTTGGCTTGCGCAAAACTTTTACGGATTACATCGACGATGTAGGCGGTGTGTACATCAAAGACGAAATACTGCGCGCCAAATACGGCGACCTTAGTGCCAACCTCGCTAACCGCACGGGCGAGGTCGGTGTGCGCACTAACCCTGCTACTGGATCTATTCGCGGCAGCAAAAAAGATGAAGACTGGTACGCTTTCGGCGGCGTTACGGTCTCTTATATTTTTTACGATAAAGGGCGTTTGGGCGAAAAAAGCCGAGGGGCGATGAAAAGCGGCTGTCCTAAGTTCAGAAAAATGAAGCGACAATAATACATTTCGTTACTGCCAACCGAAATTCTGCACCCAAGCATTATTTGGCATATCGGCGATGCCGCCTAATATATCATAAACACCAATATATTTGGTCGCTGGATTCAGCAGGTTTTTGCGATGCCCACGGTCGGGTATTCGCTCATCTATCAACAAATTGAGCATCGCTTGACGCATACTTTGCGCGCCTGCGCCGAGGTTTTCTGCGCCGTTCGGGAGTTGCGGGCAAGCCTTCGGCAGCCTGTCCCACGGCATCGCGCCGCCCGCGCCTTCGTGTCCTAACCTACCTCTTTGCTTACAAACTATGCCTTGTTGTTTTGCAGCTTTGCATAGACACTCTTGCGGTTGCAGCAAAGAAAGTGATTTTATTTTTTTTAGCTCCGCAATCAATTCGCGCGCGGCAGCTACTTTTTTAGTGTCAATGCTCGTCTTGTCGTAGGTAGTTTTGTCGTAAACAGTATCGCGTTTCTCTGTCCACGCACCACCTTTGCGCTGCGTTTTGATGATGTTAATAGTATAACCGCCCATCGTTTTTTTGCCTAGTTGCAGCAATCTGATATTCTCTTCTACATACAAAATATACTGCTTCGGGTTGCCCCGCAGCAGGTTCACTTCCCCTATCATTTTTTTTTCGCGGGGCGTTAGATAAGGTACGTTAGCTGCCGTATTGTAAGTGCTACCTTTCGCGATAGCAATATTATCATCAAGCACAAAATCGCTTTGCGCTAAAATATTTTCTTGCATTACAAGAAAAAAAAGCAGAAAAAATACCAACTTATTGCTGATTTTCATAGTATAAATTTGAATTTGAAAAGATATTATTTGAAAATTCTCAAATTTTTAATCTTAGAAATAGATTCTTCTGCAAAAATACATGCTTTTATTTTGATGTGCGAAATTTATTTAGATACCCATAATTTCTTTACAATCTGCAAAAAATACGGCTATACTTTTGGAGTAATAAAATAGAAATAAACATTAGATTAGAAATAATAACGTACATTTACAGTCTATTTTTAACAAAATGAATAACGTTTTTTATTACAAAAATATTTCTTAACTTTTTAAATTTTTTATTATGCCAATACGTTTAGTCGACGACGAGCCAGAAGATAATTTGGATAACAACAGCAACGAGCAGCCGCAAAATGACGACACAGGCGGCAGCGGTCGCGGTGGAATAGGCGGTGGACTGATGAGCTTTTTACCCATTTTACTACCTTTATTATTACGCTATCCTAAATTATTACTATTTGCGGCGCTCGGTTTTGGTGCTTTTTACCTTTTCGGTAAAGGCTGCGGCGCAAGCGGCGGGGGCGGACGCACGAGCGACAATTTCTCTACGGGTATGGAGATGAAGCAGAGCGAATTTGATAAAGCGAAGGTTTTTGAGCCGTTAGCGGCAGGTTCGGAACTGCCCACGTCGGTCACGTTACAGCAGTTTTGCCCGCGCCGCGACAATCAGGGCGCTCAGGGTTCGTGCGTAGCCTGGGCGAGTGCGTATGCGGCGCGCACAATTTTGGAGGCGCAAGCGACGGGCAAAGACCCGAACTCGACCATTTTCAGCCCTTCGTATTTATACAATCAAATACATTTGCCGAGCTGTCAAGGCGCGTATATGCCCGAGGCGTTGAAGGTGCTGACGCAGCAAGGTTTGTTGCCACTCAAAGACTTTCCGTACAGCGACCAAGAATGTGACCGAACCCCAAACAGTGCGCAAAAAGAAGCCGCAGGACGCTACAAAATCACGGGTTTTAATCGCCTCACTAATACTGGCGACGACTACGGCATTGATATACAGGGCATTAAGCAAAATTTGGCGCAAGGCGCACCTATACTTATAGGCGCGATGGTGACTAATTCATTCATGCAAAACATGAGAGGCAGCAGCAACAAAATATGGCAGCCGAGCAGCTACGATAAAGTGTTGGGCGGTCACGCAATGTGCGTAGTCGGCTACGACGACAACCTCGTAGGCGGCGCGTTCCAAATCATGAACTCGTGGGGCGAAGACTGGGGCGACAAAGGTTTTGGCTGGGT
>JAYWGJ010000019.1:0-10628 GCA_043778315.1 Saprospiraceae bacterium
AGGGGATTTGCCAATAAAGATTCAAAGCGACAGTTAATTGCTCTGCTGTCCAAACGTCTTTTCTCATAAATTAAAAAGGTTATTTTCAAACAATTCAGGACTTATTTTTTTATGATTAGCTTCGTAAGTTAAACGGGCTGCTTCGTCAATTTCAGAAGCAAACACGCATTCGCCTCCTAAGCGGTGCATTGCCAAATGAAAGCCACCAATACCCGCAAATAAGTCTATAAAAGTAAAGTTTTTATTCACTGTTGTTATTATTACAAAATGTTTCTGTAAAGGTACAATTTTTTGTCTTTTTTGTGGCGACTTACCGAGTGTTGCGCCTTTGCTTTATGCGATAGCTCGATGAACGGCTGTCATTAGTCGCGCCTCTGCTGCGTCTGCGGTGGTACAAGCGGCTGCACCTTCCGCGAGTACTTTGTTTACAAAATTCTTATCTGCTAAGTCTTTTGCGTTAATTTTAACATTCAGAAACGCACCGTGAACAGCAGCCCGAGCGCAAAGCGCGGCTACACCTGCGTCTGTAATAGAGTTCGGGTTGCCTGTATGTATCATCGCTTCTATAAGCGTAAAAGATTGTAGCGACAACTGCATGGTACGCTGCGGCACTTGTATAGCATACAAAGTAGCGGCTTGTATGGCGGCTGTGCGCGCCTCTTTTTCTGCTGCTGTACTTTTCGGGAGCTTAAACGCGTCCATGATACGATTAAACGAAGCGGTGTCATCATCTACTAAGTTAAGGAGTTGCGCTTGCAAGGCTTGTCCTTGCTCCGCCCACACACTAAACTCGTGCCAACGTGTATCCCAGCCGCGTTTGTGTGCAGAAAGATTAGCGACCATAGTAGCGAGGCTTACGCCCAATGCACCGACGTAAGCTGCGATAGACCCGCCACCAGGCGCAGGACTTTCCGAAGCCGTTTCGTCGGCAAACGCACGAAGGTTCATCGCTATTAGCGGACGCGGCTGCGTTTCGGCAAGCAGGTACTCTATTATTTTCTTTTGTGGGTCGAACGCCGACAACTCGTCTAAACCCATCGACCGCACGGCAATTTTTATCAGTTCGGCATCGCTTACACCCGTCGAGCGTTCCTGACGTGCCGAATAATAACGTCCTGCATCAAGCAGCACCGACAAAGGTACTAAACCCACCAGTTCACTTCCCGTCACGCGCATACCGCGTGCCGCCGCGCTTGTCACACAGGCTTCGAAGGCTTCATGTAGTTGCGTCAAGCGAATATTAGTGATGTTCATGCTGACCTGTGCAATGCCGTACTCGGCAATATACCAGCCAATCCCTTTCACTGCTTTGCAAGTTCCTGCGATACGTTTCGGCTCGCCATGCTCGTCTAATACAGGCTTACCTGTAATCGAGTCGCCGTCGCGGACGATGCGTCCTTGCTCGCGCACATCAAAAGCAACGGCATTGGCACGTCGCTCCGACGTAGTATTTAAGTTCACATTATAAGCAATCAAAAAGTCACGCGCTCCGATAACTGTTGCGCCGCGACGCACATCATTTACCGCAGGTCCGAAATCAGGTCGCCATTCGGCGCGTTGTATCTTTGCAAAGAAACCTTCATACTCGCCTGCGCGGATAGTAGCGAGGTTCTCGCGCTCGGGTGTGAACGCGGCTGCCTCGTAGCAATAAACGGCAAGTTCTTGTTCTTCGCCTACCCGTTGCGCCAAGCGACGCGCCCACATTGCAGTTTCTTCCATCGTGATACCACTGATAGGAATGAGCGGACATACGTCGGTTGCACCCATTCGAGGGTGTTCGCCTGTGTGTGCGCTGAGGTCGATGAGTTCGCCTGCTTTTTTGATGGCTGCATACGCCGCATCAATCACTGCTTGTGGCGTACCGACAAACGTAACTACGGTGCGGTTCGTCGCACTGCCTGCATCTACGTCCAAAAGTCTGACACCGTCGACGCGCGCTATCTCGTCCGTGATTTGTTTGATGATGGACCTATCGCGTCCTTCGCTGAAGTTAGGCACACATTCTATGAGTTGCATACACGTTTTTTTAGTGATTAGTGTTAGTGATTAGTGATTAGTGATTAGTGATTAGTGATTAGTGATTAGTGATTAGTGTTAGTGATTAGTGACGTGCAACCCTGAAAGGGTTGAATATGATTTCACCTACGGTTATTCACGTTTAACCCTTTCAGGGTTGTTGTCGTATATCAATTTACCGTAGGTTTGGCTTCGCCGTACCGTAGGTTTCACCTACGGCTATGCACATTCAAGCCCATTCGGGCTTGTTGTGCGCGAGTTCGTACACGATTCTTCTTTTTTATTATTACACTTCAACAACTACTTCTTTGTCACCGAACCAACGCCCAAATCTTTCTTTCCACGCATCTACCACACGGTACATTACAGGTACAACGAGCAGGGTAAGGAACATGGAAGAGGTGAGTCCGCCGACTAATGCCCAAGCTAATCCGTTTTTCCACTCCGCGCCCGCGCCTTTGGCGAGTGCAATTGGCAACATTCCGATTATCATGGAGAGCGTAGTCATCAAAATAGGACGCATACGCGTTTTGCCGCTTTCTATAAGGGCGGCTGCCACTTCCATACCTTCGGCTTTCTGCTGATTAGCGAAGTCCACGAGTAAGATAGCGTTTTTTGCGACAAGCCCAATCAACATTATCATACCAATCATACTAAATATACTGAGTGCTTGCATGGTCAGCGCGAGCGCAAGGAAGGCACCGACAACCGCAACGGGGATTGAAAACAATACGACGAAAGGATAGACGTAACTGTCGTACAACGCAATCATAATAAGATAAACTAAGAGGATAGAAGCGATGAGCGCGATGCCCATTTGACCGAATGACTCTTGCTGATTCTTCATATCGCCCTCCCAAGCCCACTGTACAGACGGGGAAATGGTTTGTCGTTTGATGAATTTCTCGATGTCTGCGCCGATACTGCCCGACGGTCTACCCAAAATGCCTGCTTTAATCGTGACGGAGGGCTGACGGTTGGAGCGTTCGAGGCGTGAGGGTCCTGTACCTTGTATTACGTCGGCAAATTGGCGAAGCATAATCACACTACCTTTATTGTTCACAAAACTAAGGTCTTCTACGTTGCCTTTATTGCGACGGTCAAAAGCGTCAAGCTGTACATTAATATCATATTCGTTGTTTCCGTCGCGGTATTTGCTGTCTGTATTGCCCGTATAGGCGGTTTGAAGGGTCGCGCCGACGCTTTCCATCGTCAAACCGAGTTCCGACATCTTATCTTTATTGATACGAATGTTCACTTCGGGACTACCCGCTTTGATGGAGAGTTCTGGGTCGACGATACCCGCGACCTTCGCGACACTATCGCGCCACACGTTCGCCACACTCAATACCGTATCTAAATTAGTGCCGTTTATCACCACTTGAATCGGCTCTTGGTCTGCGCCACCCATGATTGAAACGGGTTTTGCGCTGAATTTGACAGACGGAAAGAGTTGCGTTAGCGTATCATTAGTCCGTTTGCTTATGATTTCGGTATGTAAACCGCGCTGATTGGCGGGTACGAGTTTGATTTGTATATCCGCTTTGTTGGCAGCCTGCGACGACCCCAACATATCGGAGGTAGAGCCGACGGTACTAAACACATTCTCTACGTTTTTGTTGGCAAACAAATACTTTTCAACGCCTTGCACTATCACATTGGTCTGCGCGAGGGTGGCGGATTTGGGTAGTTCTAATTTTATTATAAATTCGCCTCTGTCACCTGGGTTTACGAACTCCGCACCGATATAACCGTATATCACTAAGCCAAATGAGGCAAATAATGCGCCGACTGTGAGCAATAAAACAGTGCCGCGCGTCCAAACACTACGTATCGCCCAGCGTAAAAGGACGAGATATTCGGACGTTATCCAAGCTAAAAACGCTTCAAACTTCAATACCAACCAGCCAAATAGGTTTTTATCTGATAAATGAATGACCGATGCGAATCTACTCGCGAGTAGCGGCGTGACGGTAAAAGATACGAACAAAGAACAGAGCGTCGCCATCACTACTACGAGGGAAAATTGGCGCAAAAGGTCGCTTACAATCCCGCTAACCATCGTTAGCGGCAAGAAAACCACGACATCGACTAAGGTAATGGAAAGTGCGGTAAAGCCTATTTCGTTACGACCGATGAGGGCGGCGGCGCGGCGTTCGGTACCCATTTCGAGGTGTCGATATATGTTTTCTAAAACCACAATACTGTCATCTACCAAGATACCGATGACGAGCGACAACGCCAATAAGGTCATCAAATTGAGCGTAAAGCCGAGTATATACATACCGATAAAGGTAGTGACGAGCGATGCGGGGATTGCGAGCATCACAATAAGCGACGAGCGCAAACTATGCAAAAATAGGAGCATCACTAAGGCGACCAAAAAGATGGCAAGCATGAGGTCATGCGTGACTGCGTCGGCTGCTTGCAGGGTAAAGTCGGAGGTATCTGATGCGATGCCAAATTTGAGTTTGTCTTTGACAAATTCTTTTTCTAATTTGGCGATTTCTTCGCGTACCGCCTTACTCACGTTCACGGCATTGGCATCTGATTGCTTCCGAACGACCATTCCAATCGCATTAATGCCGTTTATGCGGCTCACTTTATCCACGTCGCGGGTAGAGTATGTGACATCGGCTACTTGATTGAGCCGTATCTCGGTATTGGTGTAAGGTGCGCGGAATATAACGATGTTTTGTAGCTCCGCAATGCTCTGATATTTGCCTGCTAAGCGGAGTGAGACCTCTGTTTGGTCGTTTTTGAGCTTACCTGTGGGGAAATCGAGGTTGTTAATGCCCACCGCTTGCACCACTTGCAAGATGCTAAGGTGATATTTGGCGAGTTCGTCTTTCTTAACCATCACTCGCACCATACGCTCCTCGCCACCAATCAAATCAATCTGCGCTACGCCTTTGATACCTGCAAGTGCGGGCTTGATTTTGTTCTTTGCGAGGTCAAAAAAGTCGTTCGGGTTGAGGCTACTGCTCACCCCCATCTGGAAAACGGGGAGTTCATTGAAGCCAAACTTATTCACGACGGGTGCTTTGCAGTTTTTGGGCAATAAAGGAATGATTTGGTTCACTTTACGCTGTGCCGACTGCAAACTTTCGGCAAAATCCGCGTCTTTATTTAGCTCCATGATGATTAAACCGATGTTTTCTTGCGAGTTACCGCGCACCGTTTTTAATCCAGCCACGTCCGAAACGGCTTCTTCTATCTTTTTGACGACCGAGTTCTCGACCTCCGACGGCGAAGCCCCAGGGTAAATCGCTGAAATAGTCATTATGGGGAACTCCATCTTGGGCATTAGCTCATAATTCAAGGAATTGTACGCTATCCAGCCGAAAAAGCCTAACGAAGCAAAGAGTACCACTATCAGAGAGGGGCGTTTAATCGCTAATTCTGTAATTGACATCGCTTTATTTTATATTATAATGATGATAATTAAAAGTTTTTTTTATTTTTTTTGATGCAAAATGTGTTTTGTATTGATTTATGGTGTATTTTTGTTTTTTAATTTCGCTATTTCTGTAGGTGCTTCGCACGTTCCTTTCGCTAAGGCAGTGCCTTAACTCACTCATACCTACGGTTACGAACATTTGACCCTTCCAGGGTCATGTAAAGCGCATACATAGACAGATACATTGCATATTATTAGTTGTTCACTGTTCACTATTAACTATTCACTCAAAATTATCAACTATTCACTGTTCACTATTAGTTGTTCACTTAAAATTATTAGTTGTTCACTCAAAACTGTTCACTAACCACTCAAAACTGTTTACTGTTCACTATTCACTGTTCACTAAAAAAAAAGTTTTTCCATAATCATTTAAATAACAAAATCATGTCTAATCAATCCGAGGTCAGCCACGCCAAAAATGTGGCAAACTTTTTCTTGTTAATTCAAGAACTCAAACAATTCGGCGCAAGCTACAACCCATCTAATAGCGACTTGCTTATCGCTAATTTGGAGATGAAGCACCAAACTGCCGAATCGGCGCAGCAAACGCTCAACAACGCGCTGCCTACTTTCAACGCCAGCACTATTTCGCGGCACGATGCGTTTGGTTCGCTCAACTCCATGGTAACCAGGAGCTTAGGTATGCTCCGTGCGAGCGGTACGAGTGCTGCTAAGGTCAAAAACGCAGAGCAATGGGCGCGCAAACTACGCGGTATGAGCAAAAGTAAAGCTGCTGTCGTCGCCTCCGCAACGGCTACTATTTCTACGTCGCAACAATCTTTCGATATGAAGATTGATTTATTTGATAAGTTTTTAGCCGAACTCGAAACCGAGCCTAAATACGCCCCTAACGAGGTTGATTTGACCACCGCAAGCCTCCGTAATCTGTACCAAACAATGGATATTGCCAATAAAGCCATCAAAACTGCCGCGCCGATTGTATCTGCTGCTCGCGACACGCGCAATACCGTTTTGTATAACGAAACAGATGGCTTGGTGTTAGTTGCTAAGCAAATCAAGGAGTATGTTAAAGCCGTTTACGGGTTTAATAATACCAATTATAAGAAAGTTTCGGGTATTGCGTTTCGTGTTTTGTCGCACTAAAATTAATTTATTTACTACTATTTAATTATGAATTATGAGTTATGAATTATTTGAGTGTACCGCATTCATAATTCATAATTTATAATTCATAATTTTTTTTACCTAATTCATAATTTTTTCTAAATACAACAATAATTTATTAACCAGGCAATAAAAACTATTCATTATTTATTGTTTACTAATCACTAATCACTAATCACTAATCACTATTCACTATTAGTTGATAGTCGTTTTTATCCCTTCTTGCAGGTTAAACTGTCCAGAATGCACCACGCGCTCGCCATTGCCGATACCGCCGCGAACTTCTATATATTTATCACGCACTTCACCGACTTGAATAGATTTAAGGTGTGCCGCGTTGTTAGCATCAAGCACCCAAACTTTCGCATCTTGTAGTGAGCCGATGATAGCGGCACGTTGTACCACCAAAGCCGACTTTACATTTGGTCTTTTGAAGAATGCGCGTCCGCTCATGCCGCCACGAATAGGTGTAGCAGTGTTGTTCGCTACTTCTATCTCTACCGGAAACTGTTTCGCGTCGTTTGCACGCACGCCAATTAGCTTTACAACCCCTGTAAAGTCCTGATTAGGATACACTTCTGCGTGAACGCGCACCGATTGCCCTTGTTTGATAGTGATAACTTGCGCTTCATCTACATTAGCGATAAATTTAAGTTTATCTATATCAACTAAGACCGCAATAGGGCTGCCCGGTCCTAATATACTGCCTTTTTCAATCAATTTTTTGAATACAATACCCGACATAGGGGCTTTCACTTCCGATTTACGCAAGTAAATATTCAACCCTGCTATCTTATTTTGGGCTTGTTCGATGCCAAAGCGCGCATCTATGAGCTGTTGCCCCGTCGCACCGCCGCCACGAACTACCGCATCGAGCTTCGCAACGTCGTTTTGTGCCTTCGTGAGTGCTGTATTAGCACCCGTGAGGTCATTTTGCATGGCTTCATTATCTAATGTAGCTAGCATTTGTCCTTCACGGACGCGGTCGCCTTCTTTAAACGAAAGTGTCAATACTTTACCTGCCACTTCAGATAAAAAATTCATCTCTTTGGCGGGTTCAAAGCTGCCTAAGCCCTCAAAGTCGCCGTTAAAGGTCAAGGTATGCGCGGTATCTATTTCTACAGAATAGACTGCAATCTTCTCTGCGGTAAGTGCAGCGGTTTCTTTCATCTTTTCTTTGTTATTACTCAACCGCCACGCAATTAAACCTGCGACTACGAGAATACCAACAACTACTAAAATACGTTTAATCATGATTATTTTTTATTTTTTTATTTGTGTAAACTATAAACTATAAGCTACAAGCTATAAACTGCCGTGCTTTTACTATAAATTGTAAGCTATAAGCTATAAACTGCCGTGCTTTTACTATAAACTGTAAGCTATAAGCTATAAACGATGCTTGCGAGTGACAAAACTATAAGCTGTAAGCTATAAACTATTTACTGCTACTTATAAAGTATAAACTACAAAAGATATTTTGCTTGCCGCAATTAATATTTTGCTATTTATGATTTATATATTATCACTCGTGATGAATATTATGTGTACTGCAACTTATATATCATTACTCGTGATGAATATTGTGTGCATTGCAACTTATATTGTGTCACTCGTGATTAATATTGTGCTACCCGTGATTAATATATTGCTTGTTATAACTTTATACATTTATATAAACTATATATGAAGTTGAAAACATACACATTGGTAACTACAACTTACATTGTGCCTACTGTAACTAATATATTGGCAACTACAACTAACATTTTGCTTACCGCAATGAATATTGTACTAACTATAACTAACATATTGGCAACTACAATCAACATTTTGCTTACCGCAATGAATACTGTACTAACTATAACTAACATATTGGCAACTATAATCAACATTTTGCTTACCGCAATGTGTCTTCTGCCAACTATAACTAATATCTTGCTGTTCGTGATTAATATATTACTGTAATAAAAGCATATATTGCTTATCGCAACTCTAAAACTAAGGCAAATGCTCCCAAAAGTTTACAGCTTACAGCTTATAGTTTTGACCCGCGCCAACATAGTTTATAGCTTACGGCTTATAGTTTTGACCCGCGCCAACATAGTTTATAGCTTACGGCTCATAGCTTACAGCTTCATCATTAAAATTCCTCCACAATCCGCCCCTCCGACTTAATTAACTCTAATTCTGCCAACCGAATATCCGCATCTGCCTTTATCTTGTTGGTTCTTGCTTCTCGCAACGCCGATTGTGCATTAATAAGTTCAATAGCTGTGGCGAAGCCGCCATTTATTTGGTCTTGCGTGAGGTTCACCACCTTTTGCGCTAACGCTATATTGCGGTCGTGCGCCACCATTGCCGACTGTAATCGTATTATTTTCTTAGCGGCAAGCTGTTGTTGAAAGTTGATAGCATTTGTTAGGTTCTGCGCGTCCAAATCTAACTGCTTGATGCGTATAGAGCCTTGTTGTATCTTCGCTTTTTTCAAAAAGCCATCAAATATCGGCACATTTATCTGCAATCCTATCACCGACGTTCTGAACCACGGCAACTGTGTATCATAAAAGTTCACTTTGTTGCGTTGTGCTTGCACTTGATAACTCGCAAATGCCGCCGCCGACGGGTAATATCCCGAGTGTACCACTTCATTTTGAATCCCGAGCAAGTCTTTTTGCGCCAACAAGAGCTTTTGGTCAATATTTTGACTCGCTACGCTCGACCTTTTAGCTAAAAGCGACGTATTTAAGCTGTCCGTAAGCGTCAATTCGGTTGCTAATGGCATATTCATCGAAAATTTTAACGCCATTTGTAGCTGTTCGTCCAAGTTACGAAGGTTTTGTACCTCCGTTTCCAAGTTATTTTGCGCCACCAAGAGCTTATCCGCGTCTATTTGCTTTGCAAACCCGTTATCGATGCTCACTTGTAGTATGCGTAGCGTCTTTTTTATTTTGTCAATATTCAATTCCAACAAGCCATATTGCTTTCGCAACACCTGCAAGTTAATATATGATTGCGCGATATTATAAACCACCTGCTCGCGCGCCTTTTCTACCGACAATTTACCCAAAACCGCCGCCGCGCGCACCGCTTTTGTACTCAACATAACGGTATGATTGTACAATATTTGCTGTGCTTCCAAGCCCGCCGTCATATTATCAGACGTGCCAAACTTTACGGGTATCTGTACGCCTGGTTGTCCCAATATTTCTCCTGGAAGCAACGAAACGGGTATATCTAAGAAGTGCTGCACTTGCACTTTCCCGTTGATAGTTGGGTAAAGCGAGCTGCGTGCCTCCTTTTCTTGCGCTTTCGTGTAATCTAATTCCAATTGTTGTTTCTGTACTGTCAAGTCGTGCGACAATCCGTACTGCACACACTCCTTTAACGACATTTGCGTTTGCGCCACCGCCAAAAACGGACTAAATAGTAGGCTTACGCCCAATAAAATTGCTTTCATTTATCTATTTTTTATAAAATTGTTTCTATTTTTGATATAATAATATTGGTATAATTGGAACATGTATCTGTACAACCGCAATATTTTGCGGTTCTATCCGCACATTTATCTGCACAACCGCAATATTTTGCGGTTCTATCCGCACATTTATCTGCACAACCGCAATATTTTGCGGTTCTATCGGCACATTTATCTGTACGACCGCAATATTTTGCGGTTCTATCGGCACATTTATCTGTACAACCGCAATATTTTGCGGTTCTACGCACCCCGCGTTTTCCATTTACTTACAAATTCCGACATTGCGACGTGCAATTCCTCGTGAAACGCAATCATTCCGTCCAAATACGCATTGAAATCTGCCCTTTCTGTGCTGCGACTTTTTCGTGCTGCCGTGATTAACTGTTGTAGCGTACTGATTTGTGCTAATTGTGTTTGCATGATGCGTTCCCAAGAGTTCATTTTCACCTGGAAAAACCGCTTTCTACCACCGTTCAACGTCGTATATTCCACCATATCCAAGGCAATAAGGAGTTGTAAAGCCGTGCTTACTGCGCCTTTACT
>JAYWGJ010000020.1:0-10624 GCA_043778315.1 Saprospiraceae bacterium
TTTAAACTCCTCAAAAATCACTTCGTCCATCTTCGAGCCTGTATCTATAAGGGCTGTAGCCAATATCGTGAGCGAGCCGCCGTCTTCTATATTGCGCGCTGCGCCAAAAAACTGCTTGGGTTTATGCAGCGCATTTGCCTCTACGCCGCCCGAAAGTACTTTGCCGCTCGCAGGTGCAACGGTGTTGTGCGCACGCGCCAAACGGGTAATACTGTCGAGCAAAATCACTACGTCATGCCCGCATTCCACCAATCTTTTCGACTTTTCTAATATCATATTCGACACGCGAACGTGCTGACTCGCCACCTCGTCGAAAGTAGAAGCGACGACTTCGGCGCGGACGCTCCGCTTCATATCCGTCACCTCTTCGGGACGTTCGTCGATGAGCAAAATAATGAGGTAACACTCGGGGTGATTGCGCGCAATGGCGTTCGCGATGTCTTTAAGTAGCCACGTTTTACCCGTTTTCGGCTGCGCAACTATCAAGCCGCGTTGCCCTTTGCCTATCGGCGAAAACATATCGATGATGCGCGAAGGCAGGTGCGTGCTGTTTTCGGACAACCGCAGGGCTTCGGTCGGAAATGTGGGCGTGAGGAAGTCGAACGGGACGCGGTCGCGCACTTCTTGTGGCGGACGACCGTTGATATAATTGACGCGCAGCAGCGCGAAAAACTTTTCGCCTTCGCGTGGCGGACGAACGGGTCCTTGCACGGTATCACCCGTCCGCAAACCGAACAATTTTATTTGCGCTTGCGCGACATACACGTCGTCGGGTGACGACAAATAATTATAGTCAGCCGAGCGCAAAAACCCGAAGCCTTCGGGCATCATTTCTAGCACGCCCTCGCCGTCTATCAAGCCGTCAAGCTCGATATTAAACTTCGGTTTTTCGGGCTGTTTTGGTGGTTCGGGCTTGGCTGCCGCTTGCTCTTGCTTAGCTTGCGCTTGTTTATTCTCTGCTTGCGGCTGTTCTCTTGCGGCATCTCTTTCCGTATCTTTTACAGCATCTTTCTGCGGCTGTCGCTGCTTTTGTTGTTGCTGTTGTTGTTTCGGTTGCTGTGCTGTTTTGGCTTGTTTTTGCGGCTCGTTTTTGCTGTCTTCTTTCTTTTCTTCCTTCTTTTCGGGACTGTTTTCGTTCGTTTTTTGCGGCTCAACTTTTTGGTTTTCGGTGCGCGGGGTTAGCTCGAGCGGCAGCGCGGTATTTTCTACTGTGGTAGCAGGTGCGTCGAGCAACGACGGTATTTCAACCTCACGCTGTACTGGAACTAACGTTATTTTTGCGTCCTTTTTGCTATCGCCGTTTACCGACGACGAAGACGCGACGACCTGTTTCATGCGCGGACGTTTTTTAGCGACTTCCTCTGCCGTCTCTTCTCTCGGAGTAGGGTTTTCGTTGGCAACAGGCGCGTCGGGCGCAACAACCGCGATTTTCTCTACTACTTTTTTAGGAATTAATTTGGCGGCTGGTTTACGTTCTGGCTTATGTTCTGGGTTACGCTCTTGTTTGCGTTCAGGCGCGGCTTTCTCTTTTGGCGGCGTATTTTCTGCGGTTTTTTCGGGTGTTTTTTCTACCGTTTTTTCTACTATTTTTTCCGCTTTCGGCGCAACGAGTCGCGGCTCTGTCGCCTTACGCTCTATCGGTTTGCGCTCTATGGGTTTACGCTCCACAATCGGCTTGGCGCGCACATTATTATCTTCTACCGACGGCACATCGACGGGCGATTTGCGCGCATTTTCGATGGCTTGTTGGTCTAATATTTTGTATATTAAATTCTGTTTGGTTAGTTTTTGGTAGGCTTTTATCTCCATACTGGCGGCTAAGGCTTGCAGCTCTTCTACCGTCATATCATTCAGTTTCAGAATGTCGTACATATATTTATTATTAATATTTATTTATTATTGAAATTGGTGTAATTTTGAATATTAGGTATAAATGCAAATGCTACACACAGATAGCTTTGCGGTATTTACACCACAAAAAAGGAAGGAAAGGGCAGTTGCTACTTATCGTAAGCACCTGCGATGTAGGAAAAATGAGGTTGAGCAATCAAAAAAATGGAGTACAACAGGGTGTTGCGAAAGACGGCGGCGCGCGCGTTCCTAACTAAAAATAGCGGAAAGAATAGTCAATAATGGAGTTTGGTGCGCTACTGATATTTTTTTATTTTCATTATAATCAATTGATAAACAGGCATTTATATCAATTACAACAACAATCAAGAAAAACGCTTACAGCATTTATTCTGCAAAATTACATATATTCCTTAGTTTTACAATCTTTTTGCAATTTATTTCTAATTTATTTTTACAATATATACGATGAAAATATTAGTTATCGGCGGAAGCGGGCAAATAGGCAGCGAGCTGCGGAGCTTGTCACGCGACTTAGCACTCACTACGCCACATACACTTGACTTTCCTACGCGCACCGATTTAGATATGACAGATAGTCAAGCGATTGCGCGTTTTTTCGCGACCAAAAAATACGATTTTTGTATCAACGCCGCCGCTTATACCGCCGTAGATAAAGCGGAAACGGAGCGCGATTTGGCAGTCGCTATCAACGTGACCGCCGTACAGCACATCGCCGAAAACTGCGCTATACATAACGTGCAACTCGTGCATTTGTCGTCCGATTACGTCTATCATCGCCTACAAAATGACGGTTTGCTCACCGAACGCACGCCCGCCGCGCCGCAAGGCGTGTACGCTACTACGAAGCTCGCGGGCGAAGCCGCCGCCCTCGCCGCGCTGCCTAATACCGTCGTTTTGCGCACGTCGTGGGTCTATTCCGCACACGGCAGTAATTTCGTAAAAACGATGCTCCGCTTAGGACGCGAACGGGCGGCGCAAGGTATGCAAAAAGGTACGCAAACGGGCGCGGGACAAGGCGCAGAGCTTCGCGTAGTCACCGACCAAATCGGCGCGCCGACCTACGCCCGCGACTTAGCAGAAAGTATATTGCAAATAATCACACAAATCGCTGATAATCAAACAACTACGGCTATCCAAAACTACGGCGGCATTTATAATTATAGCAACGAAGGCATCACTTCTTGGTACGATTTTGCCTACTTTATTCTCCATCAAAAACAAGTCAATTGTAGCGTCGTACCTATCGCAACCGCCGAATATCCTACGCCTGCGGCGCGTCCGTTTTTTAGCGCGATGGACAAAACAAAACTCAAAAACACCTTTCATATTCAGCCGCGACACTGGCACGCCGCGCTCTGCGATTGCCTAGAAAATCTGCCCTGATTATTACTATAAATATACCATGATAACCGCGTCTATCCGCCGCAACGCGCCGCCTTTGTGGCTGGTGGTCGCGTTATTTTTTACGGGCTGTTTTTTTTATTTTTATCCGCAACTGCCGCACGTCGCCGACGAGGTCGGCTACCTCAATCGCGCCGTCGATTTGGTGCAGCCGCTCGCGTACACAGACGCGCTCTCGGGCGAACGCATCAACCTCACAACCCAAGATTTTCCGTTAGGAACGGCGTTTCTGACCGCTATTTTTGTGTGGTTGGGCGGCGCAAAAGCCGCATTCATGCAAGGCTGGTTTTGCTTATTACTATCCTATTTATTGATTACAGCGATGCTGCGGCGACTGCAATTACCCGAATGGACTGCCCTACTCTGCTTTTTTTTCGCGCCTGCACTCGTATTTTCGCGGAGTATCATGAGCGATTTGCCGAGTCTTTTGTTGGCGAGTATTTTTTTCTTTGTTTATTATTACAATAAAAAAAACGCAATCAATACATTTTTTTTATCTTTTATATTTGGCTTATCTATTTGGTTTAGAGAAACAAACGTAATTATATTTTTTATATTTATAATAAAAATTTTATACGATAGTATCAAAAGTAAAAATTTTATTACTATGTTTGTTTTAGTATTCGGAATTGCAGTTGCATTGCTGCCGCGTTTGCTAACGGCATACTATATATATGGTGATGCGTGGCACATCAAGGTTTCGGGCTACGATTTTTCGCTGCGCTTCGCCGCTCAAACTTTTTTATTGTATAGCTTAACGCTGAATGTTTTTTTCCCGTTCGGATTTTGGCAAGTATTGCAATACAAAAACAAAACCGCCGATGTCACAGATTGGATACTAAAAACGACGCTAAGTTTATTTTTTTTATTTTTTATTTTATACGAATACAACGGAATCGGCTCGAGCGGCTGGGCAAAAGCAAGCCTACTTTCTACCCGTTTTTTTGTGCCTTTATTGCCGTTTTTTTGTTTGATTTTAGCTAATAACGCGCTCCGTTTTCAAGCAAAAATAACGCAATACGGCATCAAAAATATTTTTATTTTCGCTGTTTTTTTATTAATATTTGTCATTAATAAATATGGAAATTATAGAGATTGTGACCACCTAAAAATACAAAATTTAATTAATCAATATACTAATAAAAGTTCTAAGTACTTGATTATCAATTTGAAATTTGATGAGCAAATTAAATACATTACGCCGCTATACCTGACCTCCGACGCAACGCATTTGGTGCAACAACAAAGCATAACGGATAGTACTGTCAAAAAATTAAAACAACAAATACGCGATACTTCAATTTTTGCGCTATCTTTGCAGCGAAAAGGAACGCCTTTATGGGACACACTTGCCGATAGAAACTTGCGGGTAACGCAAAAACTATTGCAGTCAAAAAAATATGATAAATGGCAAGGCATCGAAACGGCAGATAGAAACGTTTGTAGTGTAATAAGATTTTTACTTTCTTCCAAACACAGCACAAAATAGGAACACAGCATAGTAACACAAGTATATTTTAATTACCATTTTGAAAAATTTATACCTTATTATATTAGGTTTGGCGATAAGCCAAATTGCATTGGCACAAAAGCCAAAATATGGCATCAAAGCCGCGCTCAACGTTTCTACTATACTCGGTAATGTAGAACGCGACGGCTCGGGCAACGCCTTAGAAAAATATATACCGCAAACGGGGTTTAGCGTCGGCGCGACCGCAATGTTCCCTATCACCGATATTTTTGGTGCGGAGGGCGAGTTGTTGTATGCTATAAAATCAACGCGCTACGAATACAACGGACCTGGCTACTATAATTTTGTAGGTGCAAACAACAGTGTCAAACACGTTGAGGGCAACTTGCGCTTCATCTCTAATCGCAGCAACAACTATATAGACGTGCCTTTGATGTTGTATTACAAACCTGCAAAACATTTTAAAGTGAACCTTGGGGTGCATGCTGCTGTTAATGTAGGTTCTACTGGTGCAGGCGAGTTTAAACTATCAGAAATAGATTATATAGATGGTACGGGCGACAAAACCCGCGTGAAAGAGAATATCATAATAGCATTAACCGAAGATTTTAGCAAAGCCTACGATAAACAGTTAGATTTGTCTAGTCCGAACTCGCTTACCGTCCCGTCGGTCTCGTTTCGGGGCGATACTTATGTGTATCCGTCTATCGTGGGTGCATATTATTTTTATCCTGACAAACGAGGTACTTTTTTTAATATGTTTGATGCGGGTATAGTAGGCGGCGCGTCTTACGTTTTCGGCTCGGGCTTAAATATCGGCTTGCGTGCTAATTATGGCTTACTCGACCTCACCACCGATTACTACCAAAATTACCGAAGCATCAACACGGGCAAAGCCGACGGCTACAAACCCGTCAATAGAGGCGGCTTCAACCGCGACCTCACGTTTCAAGTCCATATCGGATTTAGTTTCTAATACCAATTTCTAATATAATTTCTAATAATATAGTGCATTACTCAATTTATAAGTTTCAATTTTCAACCATTTTTTTTCAACCATTTAATTTAATTATTATGTTTAAATCTAAACTATTTTTGACAGTAGTAGCCGCTGGTTTGGCTACAGCAGTGTTCGCGCAACCGTATGTACAAGTGCAAGCAGGCTATGCGTTCGCAACTTCGGCAGATGTGCGGGGTACTACTAACGTAACTACGGGTACTGGTGCCACTGCTGTGACTACCTCTGAAAACATTTACGGTACTGGTGGTTCGGGCATAGGCTTTGGTGCAGCTTTTGGCTACGGTCTTAGCGAGCATATCAGCGCGCAGTTAGGTGTAGCTTACGGTATTAACAGCCAAGTAACCGCGCAAGCTAGCAATGCCGATGCTAAAACATCAAGTAAAACCACATCTTCGGGTACTCAATTGCGTTTAATTCCTGCTTTAGTACTAAGCACGGGCAAGGAAGGTCTTGCGCCTTATGCACGTTTTGGCTTAATCTTGCCTGTTGCAGGTACAGGTTTAACTACAATTGAAGCCACTACCGCTACTGGAAGCAGCAAAAATGAATATACTTCTGCTGGTCAGTTTTCAGTAGGCTTTAATTCTGCGTTAGGTGTTGCGTTTAATATAAATGATAAAATTGCTATCTTCGGCGAAGCTGAGGTTAGCTCTTTGACTATCAAAGGTAAATCATTGACTTGGACAAAAGGTGAGAGCACTGATGCCTCAGGTAAAGTGACTAACAGCTTAGAAAATGCAAAAGCTGCAAGCACCGTTAGAAACTATGTAGATAAATTAGACGGTACTACAAAAGATTATTTTGGTGCTAGCCCTACTCTACTCACTCTGGTTGATCCAACTTACGATCAGTCAAAAGCGAGTACTGCTTTAGCTCCTATGAGCAACAACAACTCTGTTGGTATCAACATCGGTGTAAGAATCAAGTTCTAAATCTTATTGGTTACAATAACCGTATAGTATAGTGAAAGAATGGTTAGCGGTTGGGCAATAGCTAACTGCTAACCATTTTTTATTTTTTTGTCAATTTATTACGATAATTTATATATTAACGCTGCAAAAGTTTTATCTTTGCCTTTTGGGTATATGTTTTAAAATAGACGACATTATCGGGAGCGATAAAAAATAGTTAAACCGTAGCCGCTACCCTCCTGACGGAGGGGCTGGGGGAGGCTCGTAGGGTTAAGCTATTTTTGGAGCGTAGATAAAGAATGTCGTTTATTTTATTGCAGCTTTAGAAATCAAAATTCATTTTTTTACGAAAAAAACAGCCTATCGCTCCTTATTTACACTAAAATCATTCATGCTTGGCGCAATATAGTTACGTCGCATGATTTTTATACCATAACCAAAATCGTAATATTAATGAAAAGTATTTTTCAAAAAGCACTGGTTAGCTTCGCGCTAATAAGCGCGACCGCGCCGCTCGGTTTGGCACAACAAGCCTGCAAAACAAATTCTGCGGGAGTGCGCACTACCGTCGACGGCTTGCCGTGCGTAAACACTATCGTTACCTCTTTGCCGTTTTTGCGCATCGTACCCGATGCGCGCAGTGGCGCGATGGGCGATGTAGGTTTGGCGATTGCACCCGACGCGAACACCATGCACTTCAACGCTTCTAAGCTGGCATTCGCCGAAAAAGATATGGGGCTTTCGGCTACCTATACGCCTTGGCTGCGCGCCTTAGGCTTAAACGATGTGTATTTGGCTTACCTGAGCGGCTACAAAAATATAGATAAACGACAGACGATTGGCGTGAGCCTGCGCTATTTTTCATTAGGTAGAATAGACTTCACCGACGATGCGGGTACTGGTACAGGCTTCGACAACCCGAACGAACTGGAACTGAACGTAGCCTATGCGCGTAAGTTCAGCCCTAACTTTTCGGGCGCGCTGTCCCTCAAATACATCTACTCGCGGCTCGCGGGCGTAGGTCAGCGCGTAGGCGCAAACGGTCCCGAAATTCGTCCCGTGAACGCCGTAGCCGCCGACCTCTCCTTTACTTATCGTAAAGCGATAAAAATATCCGACCAAAAAGCCAATATTTGCATAGGCAGCGCGATAACGAATATTGGTCCGAAGGTGTCTTATACGGGTACATCGACCGATAGGGCGGATTTTGTACCTACTAACTTGGGTATAGGTGTGGCTTTGGGCGTAGATTTAGACGAGTTTAATAGTATTACTGTTGCCGTAGATGCCAATAAATTATTGGTGCCTACACCAAAAAGATTAGGCGATAAGGACTACGACTTGGTAGATGGTGTACCTGGTTACAAACGCCTATCGCCGATACAGGGTATGATAACTTCGTTTAGCGATGCGCCTGGTGGCTTCTCGGAGGAAATGAAGGAAATCAACTACTCCGTAGGTTTGGAATACTGGTACGATAAGCAGTTTGCGGTACGCGCAGGCTACTACTCGGAAGACGTGACTAAGGGCAATCGTCAGTTTCTGACCGCAGGTTTGGGCTTGAAATACAATATTTTTGGCTTGAACTTCTCGTACTTAGTGCCTACTTCTACAGTGCGTAACCCGTTGGATAATACGCTCCGCTTTTCGCTATTGTTCGATTTGGGCGCGTTCCGCGAGCCAGACGAAGGCGGCAAAAAGAAAAAGTAAGCCAAGTATAATATCTATCCAAAAAAGCAAAAGACCACACATAAAGGTCTTTTGCTTTTTTTGTTATACCTTTGTGTTTGGAAGCTATAAGCTAAAAACTATAAGCTATAAACTATAAGCTATAAGCTTTGACCGTCGCGAAGGTCAAAAAGTTTTTAGCTTTTTTAGTTTACAGCTTACAGCTTATGGTAAAAATACACCTCGCGAGCATCAGCTTATTGCTTACAGTTCATAGTTTTTAGTAAAATACACCTCGCGAGCATCAGCTTATTGCTTACAGTTCAAAGTTCACCGTTTAAAGTCAAAAAAATGAAAACCATACACATCTCCACCGACCTCACTTTATTGTACAAATACTTATTGCCTGCGATGTTTTTTGCGGTCAATATTCCGTTTCTACTTTTCTTTTTTATTAATTCGTCCGACGGGTATTTCGGCGCGTTTCCGTTGTGGATACTGCGGTTCGGTATATTGAGTTTGCTGCTTTTTGCAGGTTTGTTATTTTACAAAACGACCTATCAGCTACACCGTGTAGAGATGGACAACGAGCATATTTATATCAGCGACTATTTTACCATCATGCGCTACCCGTTTGCGAGCGTAGAAAAAATAACGGAGCAACATTTTCTTATTTTCACTATCGTAAAAGTGGTGTTGGTGGATAAAGGAAAATTCGGCAAGTCGAGTACGTTTGTGGCAGGCTCTAATTATTTTGAGGTTTTGGAGGAGTTTCCCGAGTTTAAAGCGTTGGTAGAAGCGGAAAAAGACTGATGTTTTGAAAAAATAACCTAACTTTGTATTCATTTTGTTTTTTTTAAATGTAGGTTTAAGATTAGGCGTGGTTATCGGGAACGCCGAAAAATAGTTAAAACGTAGCTGCTACCCTCCTAATGGAGAGGTCGGCGCAATGCTACTAGGCTAAGGATTTAGAGGTTTTCCAGGTCTTTTAAAATTAGTTTGCATGGTTAAATTTCGGTTTTTTGATTTTGACTTTTTGCGTGGTAGTGGTTTTGTGTCGAGCCTTACTGGTATTCGTTCTTGCGTAAATATTTTGATGATTTGTTGTATAATAATTTGTGGCTTTTCGGTTAAAAATAAAGGAATAATTTAATGCTTAAAGATACCCGTTGCCACGCTAATATTGACCTTATATGAGTATTTACATTTCGTAGTTTCTCTATTTACAGCTGCTTGCGCTTCATTGATAAATAACTATTGGAAATTGTGCATCAGTAAGGTAGCATATATGTCTTGCTAAAACCCGCGCCGTTTTGTATTTTCGACGAGGTAGATGCGCCCTTAGACGACGCGAACATCGATAAATTTAATAATATCATCAAAGAATTTTCGCAAAACTCGCAGTTTATCATCGTCACGCACAACAAACAAACGATGGCTTCGGTCGACGTGATTTACGGCGTGAGCATGGTAGAGCAAGGCGTGAGCCGCGTGTTGCCCGTAGATTTTAGGAGCTTGAATTAAGGTGGAGTGATTGTAAAAATAAAATAAATTTACTAAGCGGAATAAATTACCGCTACTTACAACGCGCCATTTTTGATTTCCTCGACCACCGCAGGGTCTAAAAGGGTCGTCGTATCGCCTAAGTTGTCGGTTTCGCCTTCGGCAACTTTGCGCAAAATGCGGCGCATGATTTTGCCGCTCCGCGTTTTGGGTAGTCCGCTTACTAGTTGTATTTTGTCGGGGCGCGCTACCGCGCCTATAGCTTGTACGCAGGTAGCGATAATCGCTTGTCGCACCGCGTCGGCTTCGGCGGCAGTAGGTGTTTTGTGACAAATCACATAAGCATAAATGCCTTGTCCTTTGATGTCGTGCGGGTAGCCGACAACGGCACTTTCTACTACTAACGGACATTCGTTGATGGCGTTTTCTATTTCGGCTGTGCCGAATCGATGTCCTGACACGTTGATAACATCATCGACTCTGCCGATGATTCGATACAAACCGTCCTCGTCGCGGCGCGCACCATCGCCCGTAAAATAATAGCCTTTGTAAGTATCAAAATAATTGATGCGGCAGCGTTCGTGGTCGCCGTAAGTGGTACGGATAATGCTGGGCCAAGGAAATTTGATACACAAATAGCCCTCCACATCGTTGCCCCAAAGCTCTTTGCCGTCGCCGTCCAAAAGCACTAATTGTACGCCTGGGAGCGGCTGTCCTGCGTGTGCGGGCTTCAGCCGCGAGATGCCCGCGAGTGCCGAAATCATGATACCGCCC
>JAYWGJ010000021.1:0-10596 GCA_043778315.1 Saprospiraceae bacterium
TGCAAAGCCATTATGATGCTCGCGTAAGCTCCTGTTTCTTGCTTGTGTCCGACCGCCGTATCAAAATTATGACTAAAAAAGTGGTTCAAGTCGCCTTCCTCGCTATACTCAAACAGCAGCTTTTGCGCCGCTACCGACCCCGACGAATACACGCCGAGCTTAATGCCTCGCGCCGTCCACAACGCTAAGTTAGGGCGTACATCTTTATATATATGTCCTTTGAAGTGTTTTTGTTCGTAGCCTGCGCGCCAAATTAAACCTTGCAATCTCTTTAATGGCGGATATTTTATATCGTTATCGATACAATAAATCAAATAATCCATACGCTCTTGCGCTGAAATATGGAGACGGTCTTGCTCCTCTGCAATTTTTGCACCGACGATATTAAATATACGCATCACTTCCCTATCGTGGTCGTTAGCGCAAATAAAATCGTGCAGCTCCGCTTTTGCATATGGAAACAGGACTTTATGCACAAAGTCGATATCGGTAGTTGTGCCTTCTATATCGGTTAAAATATAATGGATAGACATAAAAAAGTTATAAAATTAAATTAATTATTTTCATACGTTTTTAAACGCCAAACTGCGTCAAATGATGGTTTAAATGCTTGTAAAACATATTATTCCACTCCGTTGAGCTTAGTTTACCAAAAGAATTGGACTCTTTTTGCTCAAAATGCGCCGCGCCCAGCGTCTGCGTTTGTATGATATAAGCGACTAAGCGGCGTTTCTCGACATCAAAATCTTTATCTGTTTTAATCAAAAACTGCGGTGCAGTGCCGCCATTTTGCGCGTAAGGTTTTTCGTTTACCACCGTATTTTTGATAAATAATTTGAACATAAACCGCACCAAAGCGTTAGGTTTCGGGTGATTGTGGCCGTACAACATTTCGTAAGTGACGTTGCAGTGCGCGAGCATTTGCGCGACGTTCATTTTGCCCCATTGCGGCGCAGTAGTTGGCGTGAGTTGATTGATACGCGCTACGACTTCGTCAGTAACGGCTTGACTAAAAATATTGGGTAATGCCATATTTTGTAATTATGAATTATGAAATTGGTAAGTAAAAATATTATTGCAAAGATAAGTTTTATTTGTTATAAATACTAAAAATCGGAATATCTACGGTGGCAGAAATACCCGCTCTGATGCCAATATCGGAGTTGATGACCGCGTCGTCGGTGCTGTATTTGCGCAACGGCGGTGCCATTTGTATGCCTGCGCCGATAGCGATAGGGCTGTTGCGCAAGCCATACATTAATTGAAAACCAGGCGCGAGAACGTTCGCGAGTTTTAGCTCGGGTAGGCTGCGCGTGTTCGGGTCGCCGAGTCGGTACGACACTACTGCACCCAAATCTACTACCGACATAAATACCGAAAGCGAACTATTATTGGGCAAACCATGCGACACATCAATACCAATCGGCGCAGCAAAAGCCACATTTGCAGCGAATTTATTGCTCACATTAGGCGCGTTGAGGTATTCGCCGCCGCCAAACGCACCCACATAAGCTTGTATGCCTACATTCCAATTGCTTTTTCTTTTCAAAGCATACGAGCCTACGGGCATCGCGTAATTATTCAAAATCCGCTTGACCGCAACCTCGTCCTGCGCGTTGCTCATATCGAGCATAAACGAGCCATACAACACTAATTTACCCATTAAAGCCTTAAAATCGGCATCGTTCCGCTTGTCGGGACAAAGGTAATCAAGCATATACACCACATTATTGAGTGCCAAACCGTACTGCCGTTGCTCCACCGCTTGATGCGTTTCCAAAACCCTATCCGCTACGCGCAAATAGCCTTGTGATTTGGTCTTTGTTTTGTCATTTTTATAATAATCGAAGCCCTGCGACACCACATCGTTCACATATTGCAAGTAATTGCGGTAACGCATACCCAAACTATCTTTACTGATTGTGCCAAACTGATTTTTAGTATTAAATTGCTGTATATAGCCCTCTACCCTATTCAAAGAAGATAATGTATTGCGAATAATAGGAAAATAAGTAGTATACTCTGCTTGCATCACTTCGGGGCTTGCACCCAAACTCACAAAAAGCGGCTGATTTTGCTGATAAGTGAGTAGCAAAAAGTATTTTAAAGTATCGGGATTTTTGAGTTGTTTTGGGTTGAGCCACGCCTGCCCGTCGGTAGTCGACACTAATAAATTTTTAGTTAATAGATGCGTTACCGTCACCACTTTATCGAAATCGTGATGCTCAAAATCGGCAAATTGATTGGCGAGTGTTTCTATAATATCGGTCGGGTCGTTGCCTTTTTTGACTTGTTTTAGCAATAAATGTGTCGCTTTTCCGTAGCGCATCACTTCGCGGAGCGTGTCGTTTGTGATGAATTTTTGGAAGCCGTCGGGCGCGTCTAAGGCGTTCACGAAGTTGTCGGGGAGTGCGGCGAGGTCTTGCTCAAACGATGTTTTGAGCAGCGTACCAAACTGCTGCCCATTAGCAACGACATGAAAATTGAGCATACTTTTCGTATGCGGAAACACATAGCGCAAAGCGGATTGATTCAGGTTCGTTTGCATTTTATTGAGGTATGCCTCCTCGAGTTCCGACTTAAACCGCTCTGCCAAAAACGCCGCCGCGCCCAAAATCAACTGCGATTGCGACGGAATACCCAAAACCGCATTGCTCAATAACTGCACAGGACTCGCTGACGCTTTGACGACACTTTCGGTCGTTACGCTCAGTTTTTTGGCGGTACTCAACTGCTGTTCAACGCGGCTTACTTCGGCTGCGACGCTATCGATAGCGATTTTATTGTCTAATAAAGCATTGATATTGCCCATTAAGGGCTGTAATACCTTAGATTTAGTCAATTCGTCCCTTAGTTTTTTATCGCCACGAGTACGAATATACAGCGTTTTGGCGACGGCGGTTGTTTTAGTAAAAACCTGCACTTCGTCGTCCGCCAACTTAAAACTGCTCATCGCCCAGCGCGTTTCGTTGTTCAACATTGCGGCTAACGCGCTGAAACGCTCCTTGCGCAAAACCGCCAAAGTCATGCTATCGCCTTTCTGCACCGTTCGCTCCAAACTCGCGAGTTGCCCAGCCATATTATAGGTGTTCATTTGCGCTTTTGCGCAATAAACGCAGCCAATAAAAACAAGCAATAAAAAATATTTTTTCATCATTTTTCGGGGGTTTGAAATAGAAATATATGGTAGCAAAGATATATAAATTTATTATAATAGATGTAGTCAATAGTATAAATTGGCTTCACGCTAATAAAAAAGCCGTTATTCCAGAAGGAATAGCGGCTTTTTTTAGGATAGGAATGCAGTATTAAAAATTCCCTTCATACTACGCTTCCGCCGCACCCAACGCAGGAACGCGTTTTTTTGCGGGTCTATTTCGTATAAAATACCGAAATAAAGTGTGGAAAAGAGTACAAAATCGTAGTAGGTATATGGTTGTCGGAAAAATCCTATAAAAAAACTCGCAACGATTAAAAAAAATGCCTTTTTGAGAAAATAAAGAAACGGCAGTCGAAGCAGCCAATGCGCAAGAAACGTTATGCACAATAACCAATATATCGCGAATGCAAAATTATCAGCAAACTGCAAAAGAAGCGTAGATTTCAGGTGTAAAAAAGGGTGAAAAAGGCGACGACCAATCACGTCATTATCATAAATAACAAATTGTATGTAGAAAAAAATCGTAATCAATATTTTTTTGAACAAAAAAGATAAATGGTGTCTATCTCTCGTCTGAAATGCAACAAGGCTTAATAGACCGTAAGTAATAATAAATAATAGCAAAAAATTCATGTATCTGTACCAATCATCTCGCACACAACACCCTACTACCGTAAATACAATAACAGGTAGTAGTATGGCACACAGCAAGAGGATTAAAATTTTGTGCATTATGATTTTTAGATTTAGTTTGAATGTGTTTTTTTAGAGAAAATATTGTTTGATGCGCTTGATGAGTAGATTCTTTTGTGGGTCTATTTCGTATAAAATACTAGCATATAGCAATGCAAAAAGCATATAATGATAAGAGTACGTATCTTGATGGTGGTCTTCACACACTATATAATAATAATAATAGCCAAGACATACGCCTATTATCATTAAAGGAAGGGCTTTTATAAAAAAATAGAAAATATTAAGCCTTAGTAACCAATGCGTGAGGACAGTTATTATCAATAGCCAAAACAGCGCGTGATAACACATAAACGACCATTCAAAAGTAAGCACATCTTTTAAGGCACTGGCACCAGGTCGTATAAAAATAGGATAGTGAGTGTCATACCTACCTAATTCAATCATTAACGTCCATAGCATTACAAAAAAAATCCAAACTAATCTAACCACGGTTCGGCTACGGCTATCTCGTGCCTGAAATGCAGCAATGCCTAAAATACAGCAAGCAGTACCAACCCAGGTGGATAGCATAGCGTCGGCATACCGAGACGGGTGTACATACGCTGCGACCACAAAAGCAAGCGCGGGTAGCAGGGCAGCGCACAACAAGACAAGCAGGGTTTTGTACATAATATGAAGCGTATAATATACTTTTGGTAGTAGGAATGAAGCGGTCGTTTAATCAGATTATTTCGTGATTAGCGAGCGAGCAAAAGCGGCAGGGTACTGTATATACTTGATATTTAGGTGATAGTATGGCTCGGCTTTATGGTAGCGAGCGCGCTCGAAAAAGCGCGAACTCCCGCTTAATAAAGCGATATAAATATAAGTACCATTATCGTGGATATATACGAATATTGGTCGTAGGTTTTGATTTTTTTTTATAAAAGAGGCTACTTTATACAACTCGTCAATATAGTAGGCGCGATACAGTTTTGTTAAGTGTTTTTCTGCAAGAGTAGGCTCTATTTTCGCATTCTGTATAAGCGTATCTATATAGGCAGTGGTATGATACTGACTAAACTTAGGCTGCTGAACCTTTTTTTTAGCATAAGGCTCGCGTACAAAATCCATGACTCTTGTAAAGTCTTTTTGCTCTATTTTTTGATAAAAAAAGTGTTTATTTATCCATGCCTCCACACCGTTTTCCTGTGGTAAAGCAGTAAAGCAAAGGTCATTGAAAACAATATGACCGTTGATAGTATCAGGCAATACAAAAGTATCCGCATTTGGAATAGATTGGTTAAACTGTAAAGTTTCATACATTGCGCTATCTGTCATATCCAAAAAGAAACCAAGACTATTACGCCTGCTCAAATCGCCTGCAAGCCTAAACGTTAAATGGTAGGGTAGTAACGTATCGCCCGCTTGGAACAAAAATATTTTTTCGGTATCTTGCTTAATAGCCGATGAAGGGCTATGCTGTTTTAAAAGCAAACCAAAAGCCGTGTTGTCTTGTTTCGGAGGCGAGTTTGTGGGCGTGTTCAGATTACAAGCTATAAAAAATGTGCTTGTCCCCATAAACAAACAATTAAAAATCATCTTCATAATAAGTATTGAAATTAAATTTGGAGAGATTAGCCGTTCTGAAATTATGTTGAAGAGGCTTATCATAACCTCCACCTTTTTCTTTTTTGGCTAAAATAGCATTCAATCGGTTATCAAAAATTTCCCATTTAATAATATCTAGCTCAAGTGTTTGTAATAATATTTTATCCAAATCATCTATATCAAAATATCGCGTCATATTTCTGAAAAATGGTAATATTCTGTTGTCTATATTAATCATATTTTCTTCGTTTGAAAGACTTTTAGCCCCTTCATGCCCTAGTAGTAAATTCGGATATACCTTTTTTAATTTAATATCTCTTTCTTCTTTATAGGCAATATGTCCCGTATCCTCAAGAACTCTTCCGTCTGCATAAACATCGTTATCAGGCTGAAAAAAACGAACACTACCAAATAATAAATAGCCTATTCTACTCAAATAACCATGTGCAGCCTCATGTGCTAAAGTTCGCGCTACAAATTTAGCATTACGCCGTACTCCACTAATCGTAAGTGAAGTAAAAGAGAATTGTTTGGTATATCCATGCGCAGAGTCTAAACTGTCATTGTCTATAGAAATTGCGATTTCATGATTTAATATACCTATGGGAGCTTTTTTATTTCCAATAAACGTTATAGGAATTTTAATATTTTGACTGATGAATATTTTTCTAGTGATATTTATTATATCTTGTATATAGCTCATATCCATATTTTCATCACTAGTTAAATATATAGTACCACCTAGTGGTATCTTACTCAATTCGCTTTTTATTTGAGCAATTTGCTTATGCACAGGCGAAGCAAATAAAGACGATTCATTTTTTGAAAGGGATTGATAGGTTATTAACGGTAAAGATTCCCTATCTTGTTGAGTTAAAACACGATAATAAGGTGCAACATTTTGCATATTAGGATTAGTTAAGTAAATAATATCCTTATCAATAATCTGATAATTAGTACCAAAATTAATTCTATCCGATTTTAATTTTTCTTTATACAAAATAGGGCATCTGTATTCTATACTACTCAATAATCGTTCATCAATAATTGTAACTTTTATTTCAGAGTCAAATATATCTGCTAAAAACATTCGCGGACCCGATTTATCGTCTGTATTATAATAAGTATGGCTACAATAAACTTGACGTTTGAATACGACCTCCCATGTATTCGATTTTTCGACGGTATAAATATGCCGTAAATGTCCGAAATTGAATAGTGAGTCAATTAAAGGTGCTTGAAAAGGAGACCACTCAAAAGAGCGAGTTGGATGTTTTAATTTCTGAAATTCCTCTATTAATGCCCTATCTATCTGTCTAAGTAGGTTAATTACTGCAGGTAGTATTTTTTTTCATCATTTTCTTTTCTACCTACTTGCTCTCGTGAATAGACAAACGAGGTACCTGTATCTGAAACCTTAAATTGTATGCCCTTGTTACCAGAGCCTGCCTTATCTAAAGCATTTTTCAAAAGTCTGTACAAAAGAGTCTGCTCTTTGGGATTATGAGGGTCTATGAGTTTAGCACGCGGCACAGACTTATAAATTTCTATTTTTGAATTAAATATCTTCATTACCTATTTTTTTAATACATGAAAAGATACCCACAAAAACCCTACCGAACCGCATTATATAGCGCGGCACGGTAGGTTTTTTGTAAGAAAAGTTAGGTTTTAGTCGCGATGGCCCGCCTATAACCACGGCATCGTCGGCTTAGTACGCCCACGGTCGCCGCACGAACATAGATAGTCGTTTTGGTCTATGCCTTCGCTTGCTTTTTGCAAAATCGTCAGGGTAGTAGGTACGCGGATAGTCCAGTGATTGAGGTCTTGCGCGCTCGCGCCGTCGGCAGGGTCGAGAACCATTATATCCTTTATCGGTGCTTGAATATCGGCATACAAATGCTGTATATAATCATTTTCGAAATGATACACCTCGCTACCACGCGGAATTTCCTGCCCTTCGGTTTCCCAAAAACGCAAGGCTGCCGCCTCCATACCTACTTTTACGGGTACGCGCACCCGCGCCAAACCCGCTTGCAAAAAGTTCAGAAAAAGCGGGTCGGTATCGGTGAGTTGATACAGTTGTTTCCAATGCGCGCTTTTGCCATAAGCATAGTAATACGGCAAAAACTCGGAGACCAACAAATCCCAATCGAAAGCGTCTTCGAGAAAACGCATACGCTCGCGGCGAAACTTATCCCGCTTGTCACAACCCAAACTATACATTGGAAAACCGTCTGCACCGCTCCATATATTCCAAAAACTCATATCCGTTACGCTCTCTGTATCATAATTACTCGAAGTATCGTCAGTAAAAAACGCACTATGCACAAAACTATAAATACAGAGTTTTTTTAGCTCTGAACGGACAATCTGCTCGTTCATTAACGGATTTGTTCCGCTACGGCGGTCGTTGCGCGCAATGATTTTCGCTTCTTCTAAGGCTTGATTATACTCCGCCAATTTTTGTTGGTAAGCATTCATAATAGCATTAAAAACGCTTTGTCGCCAGCCGTCCATTTTGGTTGCCGTGGGTACACATTGCAGTAAAATATGTATCGAGTAGCTATGGTGACTTGTAAAGATGGAAACAGGGAAAGAACCTGTAATACCTGTAATATACGCCCTAGCATAGTCAGTAGCAGGTGGTCTATCTAACCACTGCGTAGCTGCAGTAATAGTGACCGTGCCTCTAACATTGGCGTATGATTGTATATAATAAGACTCGTATCCAGCAGGAATATTAAGATTAGTTTCCGCACGACTATCTCCCCAGTCGCCTGTTCCATTGAAAACATGCGAGACATAAATATTTTCAGGTGGTAGATCCACATTGACACCAGACACTGCCGCAAAACCTTTATAGTTGGCTGTTGTAATATCCGAAAAACTTGTCAGCGTCGGTTTTATCGGCTGAGTTATTGTTACCGAATTGGTAATATTATCCTTATTATCCGTCATAGCCCATAAATGAAAGGCTGCGGGTTCGGGAATATTAAACTCAAAAGTAAGCCTTTTGCCGTAATTGCGTAGCGTTGCCAAGTAGATTTTATCGAGCCAACGGTACACCCCGACCGTGTTTTCATCGGCACCACCTTTTAAAGTGTGCGCATTTATCTCTTCGTATTCTTTCAAAATTTTGGTAACGCGCTCCTCTTTCACGCGAGTAAGTGTGCGCTGACGGACTTGCTCGGTCACTTCTTTGCCACTTTTTACCACATTTCTATTCGACTCTTCTATCGCCGTATTGGAACTGAGACCCGTGTTTGCGGTGAAACTCGCTGCGCCATAAGTACCCATAACCGTCAGGTTAGCACTTACCGCTAACTGCTCGTTTATCATATTCGACGTTTCTTTTTCTATCTCGAAACGGTCGGTTGTTTGCGTATCGCGAATGTCCTCTTTTTCCGTTTCTTGGCTATAAGTAAACGTATTTTCAGCGCGCAATAAATTGCGAGTAGTACGGAGTTTATCCTCACCCCGCAAAATATTTTCGATATAAGAAATCTCTCCCGGTACATAGCGGCAAAGCTCCTGCTCGACGCGGTGAAAATCAGCTACACCCAAAGGGCGCACAAAACAAGTTAATTTGTTATTGGCAATACTTGAATTTATTGAGTCGTCGGGCAGTGGATTTGGAATCCGCGTCTGCGGCG
This sequence comes from Saprospiraceae bacterium, assembly GCA_043778315.1. GTDB lineage: Bacteria > Bacteroidota > Bacteroidia > Chitinophagales > Saprospiraceae > JBEEMU01. Next base: position 9,103 of record JAYWGJ010000021.1, read on the forward strand.
GTAGCGCGCTTCTTTCCCAAATTGCACCACCATAAACAACAATCGTTTTTTCCGTTTGTACCGACTTAAAAACCTGCTCTGTCAATTGCTCTACACGTTTATCGATACGTTGCATAACCAATTCCACTCGCGGGTTATCGGGTAATTTTAGCATTTCCAACACTTTTGTGGCACTTTCGCCTACGCTTTTCGGGTCGGAAATGCGCTCACTTGCTACACTCGATAAAGATGATTTTGGTTTATTGCCATCAGTCTTTTCATCACTCTTTTCTACTTCTACCTGATTTTCAATCTCTAATAAGCGGTTTTCGGCTTCGTTAGATTGCCACAAAGCAATTTCTTCTTTTGCCGTTTGCAATAAAAATAATTCGCTCTGCAAGGCATCGTTGCTGTTAGCTTCGCTCTCCGTTTTCGCTTTTTTCCCAGCCGAGTTATTAGGAACTGCTGTGCTTTTTGATTTAGGTGGAAAAATCGTATTAGGCAATACGATAGAGCTATGCGTGATGCGCCACCAATCTTAATGTAAAGGTAACGATTCATAATGTAAACAACGCAAAACGGCGGCAAAATTATCGCATAAAGCAATATTATTTCCCTCGATAACACAAACCAAAAAGTTATCCCAGATAAGCTGGTTCAAATCCGTTCGTTGTGCAGCCGTTTGCGCGGGAATACTGAGTGAGTCAAAATACGCTTCGCCTGTCGTTTGGGAGAGCGAAAAGCGGTTGTCCCGCAAATACGAACCCCATTCTAAACGTCTTTCACCCGAAGCTGCGATTAACGCACTATCGTTGGCTATAAACCGCGAAGAGCTTTTGAACGCAGCAATAGCATTTGCGGAGTCCGCCGCTTGCTTCGTTGGCGTATCGCTGCTCCTGCGGATGTTCGCCAGTACGCTATACAATAATTGAGGGTTAGTGTTGGCACGAGCGGCAGCGGCGGTTTCGTCGTAAACGATAAACTACTCGCCGCTTTCTTGTGCGGTGAGTGTCTGTGTGCCTCGAATATTGACAAACTTCATAACAGTTGTCTTCTCGAGTGGCACTACGGTATAGTCTGCCATTTTTTTTTAATTAAAAAAGTGAAAATTTATGGTGAGTTGTTGAGATTATTAGTTTTTGGGCAGTGCTCCGCCCGACCAAGCAATAAACTTGCTTAGTGATTAGTAGAAAGGAATAGCGCGTTAGCCGCGCTTTCGGCGGAATTTGTGTTGCAACAAGGCGTGTCGCTGTCGGCGTGTGAGGAAAAGGTACATTTATTATTTGGTTTATTTGGTTTTGTTTTATTTTTTGGTGGCAATAAGCAAAAAAGTTGCTATGTTTTTAATGCAAACGCATAAGAAAATGTAATAAATGTGGCGTAACTCGAATAAAAAAAGGCACGAACCTCGCCATTCATATCACTCGAGCCAAGGTACCACCAAGCACCACGCAGAGAAATAATAAAATAGGCGAAGGAGCGTACCTATACGGTGCGCACCTTCTAAACCCATTC
>JAYWGJ010000022.1:0-10585 GCA_043778315.1 Saprospiraceae bacterium
TATTTGCTAATCAAGGGCTTAGATGCCGAACAAATGCAATATACCTTAGATGGCAGAACGCAATTACTCAAAGGTTTTTCTATCAGCAATTTGCGTATGCAAGAAAATTTATTGATTTTATATAACGATTATCAACTACTGGGTAAGTCAGCGCAAAATGTCGCGCATAAGCGTATGATTGTTGCAAAAAACCAAACAAATAATATAAAAGTTGATATTGATATGAACCGTATTCAGATAGATGAATCAATGAATATTGAGTTTGAAATACCTGTTGGTTACAAACGAACATCGCCATAAGTATTGTTTTATAAATTGAATTTAAAAAATAATGTTTTTATTTATCCACAAAACTAAAAATATTTTTGCTGTTTTACTATTATTAACAATATATAATAATGTGTTATTAGCAAAATACGAAGACCCTCAAAATCCGCGCTCCAACGTACAACGTAGGGCGATGGAGGCGAACAGGCGCAAGCTGACCGACGAAATAAAAACAACAAATACGATACTAAACACGACTACTGCCGAGCGCAAAGCGACTTCGGTGCAGCTCGCTACGCTCCAAAAACAGCTCCGCAACCGCGAAAACCTAATCAATACCATCAAAACGGAATTGATAGATACCGATGCGCGTATGGCGCAAGCCGAAAGTCTGATTGTAGGTTTGGAAAGCGATATGGTGCGCCTCGGCGCAGATTACGGCAAAATGATGCGCGCCGCCTACCGCTACAAACGCACGAATAGCTCCCTACTTTTTTTGTTCGCCGCACGCGGCTTCAACGACGCTTATCGCCGTTGGCAATACATACATCGGTACAATGAGCAACGGTTGCGACAAGTAAAAGTTATCCGCAGCACTAAGCAATCACTCGAGGAGCAGAAGCAAGAAATGGTCGCGTCGCGGCAAAAAAAGGAAGAACTTTTGGCAGCCGAAGAGCAAAATAAAGTCGCGTTGAAGTCGGAGGCAAAAGAAAAAGATGATATGGTGCGCCTACTTTCGCGCAAAGAAACCGATTTGCGCGCCGAAATGAACAAAATGGAGGCAGCCAAAGAAAAGCTCAATGTGGCGATAGAAAACAGCATCAGAGCGAAAGTGAAAACCGAAAAAACAGTAAACAGAACCGATAGAGCGATAGTGATGCCCGCGCTGACCGCGTCCGAAAAAGTAATAGACGGCTCGTTTAGCAAGAATAAAGGACGGCTTTCCGCGCCTACCGAAGGTACGATTATAGACCATTTTGGGACACACCCGCACCCCGCGCTGCCTAATTTGAAAATCGCGAACAACGGCGTAACGTATCGCGCACCCGTCGGCGCGGCGGTCAAAGCGGTATTTGAGGGCGTGGTGCATTCCGTCAATTTTGTGAGCGGCAACGAGTACTGCGTTTTGATAGAACACGGCGGCTACTATACCGTTTATGCACACGTAAATAAGGTGTCGGTGCGCAAAGGCGAAAAAGTAAGCACTCGGCAAGTGATAGGCAGCGTGACGAGCGGCGAAATGCACTTTGAGGTTTGGCGCGGTATGCTGAAGCTAAACCCCGAAATTTGGTTGCAGTAATTTTATTATAATTACAATATATTGATATACAAGTACTTATGGCTATAAAAATACGTCCTGCCGTCCTTGCGGATATGTCTGCGGTGCATGATTTGGTAGTAGAATTGGCGGTGTACGAAAAAGCACCCGAAGCCGTCACCGCTACTTTATTGGACTATCAAAATGATTTTGAAAACGACGTATTTCAATGTATCGTTGCCGAAAACGAAGCGTTTGAGGTGGTCGGAATGGTTTTATTTTATAGGACGTACTCGACTTGGAAAGGCAAAATGATGTACTTAGAGGATTTTGTGGTGCGCGAATCGCAGCGCGGACAAGGCATCGGCGAACTGCTTTTTGGGTCGTTTACCGACGCGGCGCGTGCGCAAGGTGCGCGACTGCTCAAATGGCAGGTGTTGGATTGGAACACGCCCGCCCTTCGGTTTTATGAGCGCGTCGGCGCAACGATAGAAAAAGAATGGTGGAACGGCAAATTGTTTTTGTAAAAAAAGCCACCAAAATTTTACACCAAATAAAATTTTATTACTTACTTCTACTCAAATTACTTACCTTTGTAGCATGGCAAAAGAGTGGAATTTAGGCGAAAAGCAAAAGCTGCAAACATCAACCGAACCCGAGCGCGCACTGCTCGTCGGCTTGATTTTGCCGCATCAAAGCGAGCCGCAACTGCACGAATACTTAGATGAACTCGAGTTTTTGGCGCACACGGCAGGCGCGGTCACGGTCAAGCGGTTTTTTCAAAAACTGCCGCACGCTGACCGCCGCACCTTTGTAGGTTCAGGCAAACTGATAGAAATACAAACCTACATAGAAACGCACGACATCGATTTAGTGATTTTTGATGACGACCTGAGCGGAAAGCAGCAAAATATCATAGAGGAAGCCTTGAAACGCAAAATCCTCGACCGAAGTATGCTTATTCTCGACATTTTTGCGTCGCGGGCGCAAACCGCGCAAGCAAAAACGCAGGTCGAACTCGCGCAAGCGCAATATATGTTGCCGCGTCTGCGCGGAATGTGGACGCACTTGGAGCGACAACGCGGCGGTATAGGTATGCGCGGACCGGGCGAAAAGGAGATAGAAACCGACCGCCGTATCGTAAAAGAGCAAGTCCAAAAACTCAAAGAACAACTCGACAAAATAGACCGACAAAACGCTACGCAGCGCAAAAGCCGTGGCGAACAAGTGCGCGTCTCGCTCGTAGGCTACACGAACGTAGGCAAATCGACGCTGATGAACGTGCTGAGTAAATCGGAGGTTTTCGCAGAAAACAAGCTTTTTGCCACCTTAGATACTACCGTGCGCAAGGTGACGCTCGAGCAAATGCCGTTTTTACTCTCCGACACCGTTGGTTTTATCCGAAAACTGCCGCATCACTTAGTCGAAAGTTTTAAATCGACGCTCGACGAGGTGCGCGAAAGCGACCTACTAATGCACGTTGTAGATATTGCGCACCCGCTACATTTAGACCAAATCAAAACGGTGTCGCAAACGCTCAACGATATTGGCGCAGCTAATAAAAGAACGCTACTCGTTTTTAATAAAATGGACGCGTATCGCGACCGCTATTTTGACGATTTACTGACCGCAACCGAGCGCGTAGAAATAGAGGCGGAGGTGCGCGACTCGCTCGCAAAGCAGTTCAGCGAAACCGAAACGCTCTTCGTTTCCGCCTACACGGGCGAAGGCATCGACTACCTCAAAACGCGCCTCACCGAAGCCGTCCGCGACCTCTATGTAGAGCGTTATCCACACCAAACTAAATGGTGGTAAGGTTTATAAATTACTGAAAATCAGTTTATTATAATTATAAAATTAATAAATAAAGCTAATTAATATGTACGAAATAGTTACACATTTACATTCTATACTGCGTTGGGCAGTGGTATTAGTAGGCGCATTTGCGGTAGTCCGCTATGCGGCAGGTTACTTCGGCAAACGCCCGTTCGAGTCCTTAGACAATAAGCTCGGCGTAGCCTTTATGAGCCTCATGGACACTCAATTATTGATTGGTTTGGTACTGTATTTTTTCCTCAGCCCTAGCGTTCATGTAGCGATGTCAAATATGGCTGTGGCGATGAAAAACCCCGTTTTGCGCTTTTGGGCAGTCGAGCATCTTACGGGTATGCTCATAGCGTGGGTGCTGGTGCATATCGGTCGCGCGGTATCGAAACGTGCCTTAACCGACAACGGCAAGTTCGCTAAGGGCTTGATTTGGTACGGTTTATCGTTTTTTATTATGATGGCGAGCATTCCTTGGCCCTTCCGCGCATTGATTGGTAGAGGTTGGTTTTAATTATTTTGTATCCCTCTAAGTACCTGAACTAATTAGTTTACATTATTTATCTACACTCAAAAATAGTTTAAAATCTACGCAAAGCGGACAGCGAATAAAAGTATTTTTAAGTTTCATTGGTTATTTATTTCAACTTTTATGCTTCGCAAAGTTGAAATAAATACCTGCATTCCACGAAAATACTTTTTATTAGCGACATAGATACTACACTACGTTTCAATTATTTTTTTTCGTTCCCGATAATCACTATTAATTTAAAACATACACTTATTATGAACAAGCAAACCACCAAAAACCCGCTCCCGAGCTTCGAGGACGACTTCGTTCAAGACAGCGAACGCCCGTATTCCGACGCGTCGGGGCGCAATGTACCAACGTCGCGCTGGAGTTTAGACCAATATTTATCCCTCCAGTTCATCATACCGACCGTCGCTTTAAGCGTTGGTTTGTTGTACTTTTTGTATTGGTTAGGCGTGTTTCAAGTGATTTCGTTGGTCGTAGAAGCGGCATTGCTTTTATTGATTGCTGTGATTATCGTAGCATATTTGGACAATAGTTTGACTGCCGAAAACGCCGACCTCATCACGCGCATCGACCTCAGCGATTGGCGCACCGTGCGTGCCGCCCTCAATCGGCAGCACAAGCACCGCAACAAAAACGACGATACCAAAAATTTCAACGTTACAGACGAGAGCGAGGAGGACGACGACGACGAAATTTTTGGGCGCGGCGGCTCGCCCTACTACGGGCAGCAACTCGAGGAAAATATGGAAGAGGTGCGCCTGCAAGTGTTGAGCGACGCGCTGCAAACGATGAAAATGGACATGGTGAACCACATCGACAATCAACGGCGCAATTCCAACATACATATAGTAGTGGCGATTATCACTTCGCTAACAGGCATTTTTGTCTTGGTAGGTACGTCGCTCAATAGCCCCGACCATGTTCAGTTTTCGCTCTCGCAAGCGGTAATGGCGGTTATGATCGGTGTTTTTGCCGCTTTTTTTATGTTGCAATATAATGCTGCGCAAAATCGCGTAAAGTATTTTCAGAACGAATTGACTAACCTTAATGCGCGTATCGCAGCGTTTCAGTTGTCGTATGTATTGGAAGAAAAAGATGCAATCCGCGATATTATCGCCGACCTCACACGCACAGAGCGCAATTTCAAAATAGGCAAAAACGACCAGTTGCCATAGTTAGAAATATAAAAATTGAACATTTCTACTACAACCCTCACCCCTTCTGCCCCGTCGCAGGAATCTCCACCAAGATTTTCGAGTCGTTTTTGGCGGCAGTTCAGGCTCAATCGCAAGGCGGTATGGGCGGTATATGTGGTGGCGGTATTGTTTGGCGTGGCGGTTTTTGCTGATTTTTTGGCGAGCGAAAAGCCGCTAATTTGTAGTTATAATAAGGAGTGGTCGTTGCCTGTGCTGCGCAGCTACGGCGTTGCGATAGGTATATGCAGTTGGTCGCCTGCGCTACAAAACGCGGATTGGCAAAAGCTAAATTACGACTTTGCGATTTTCGCACCTATTCCTTACGGCAGCAAGCTTATCGCGCCGAACGACCGTATGCTGTCGCCGCTTGGCAGGCAAAACGCAGGCTGGCGCAGACGGCACTGGTTTGGGACAGACGATCTCGGGCGCGACGTGCTTGCGGTAATGATACACGGGACGCGGCTCGCCTACGCGATTGGGATTTTCGCGATGAGTATCGCCGCATTTATAGGCGTACTGCTCGGTTCCGTGGCGGGTTACTGGCACGACGACAAGTTGCGGCTGCCACGCGGAACGGTTTTTTTGTTGCCAATTTGGTTGTTTTTAGCCCTATTTTATGGCTTTTATATGCGTGCTTTTGTATTAAGCGATGCTTTTTGTAGCAGCTTGGCGGCTTTTGCGGTTTCAGGTGTAGTGAGTTTGCTGATTTTGGTTGGTATTCTGGTAATAGGCTTAGGGCTGACTAATTTTATTGTACCAAAGATAAAAATTCCTTTTTTAGGTCAATCCGTAGCTGTTCCGCTTGATTTGATTATCAATAGAGGCATAGAAATAGTAGTCTCAATACCTACTTTATTTCTGATTTTGGCAGTTTTGGCAGTCGCGAAACCGTCTGTTTTTAATGTGATGCTGATTTTGGGTTTGACGGGCTGGACGGGTATTGCGCGGTTTGTGCGCGCCGAACTACTGCGCATCAGAAACCTCGCTTACATAGAGTCGGCGCGAAGCATGGGCTACTCGTCGCTCCGCATTTTGCGAGTACACGCACTGCCGAACGCACTCACGCCCGTTTTTATCTCTATCGCTTTTGGCGTGGCTGGGGCGATAGTGGCAGAAAGTTTTTTGTCATTTTTGGGCATAGGCGTACCGCCCGAAGTGGTAACTTGGGGCAAGCTACTGGCACTCGCCCGCGAAACGCCGCAGGCGTGGTGGTTGGCGGTGTTTCCCGGAACGGCGATTTTTGTGACCGTAACGATGTTCAACCTTATCGGCGAAGGACTGACCGACGCGCTCAACCCGCAATTGGATAGATAGCAAAAATCTCTTACTTCACTCCTTTGGGGAACAAACCAGACTTACCCGATTTCATAGGGAGTTTGCCGTCTTTACCTACTTTAACATGCTGGTTCATAGACGGACAGCCCTCTTTCACCTTGCAGGCAGACATTACAAATATAACAATTATTACAACCAGAGCCAACGAAAATTGGAGTATTACGTCCTTAGATTTGTTCATACCGAGATTTATTTGGGGAGATTTTCTATTATATTTAATATAATAGAAAAAAAAATTTGAAAATAATTGGAAATAAATATATTAGATATAAAAAAACTATGTACCTTTATTTTTGTTTCATGAAGGTAAGTAAAATTTTACTCTTTTTGAAATTTACCAAAAAAGCTTTACTACAAAAGAATAGCAAATTACATTCCAAAAATCAATTTAACCATAGAATCATTCTAAAATCAATTTTAATTTTTTAATTATGAACAAAGGAGATTTAATCACAAAAATCGCAGAAGATGCGGGCATCACAAAGGTACAAGCTACAGCAGCTTTGAACGCATTTATCGGTGCAGTCGGTCACGCGCTTCGCCAGGACGACAAAGTACAGTTGGTTGGCTTTGGCACGTTTAGTGTCGCGGCACGCGAAGCCCGCATGGGTCGCAACCCGAAAACAGGCGTAGCGATGGAGCTTCCTGCAAAAAAAACTGCCAAGTTTAAAGCTGGCAAAGACCTCAACGATTCACTTTAATACCATCTGCTATCGATTGAAAAAATTACACCCCCGGATAAATTGATTTAATTATGCACTCGCATTTTTTTATCCTTATTTAACAGTAAAAAGGTAGCTACTTAATCCAAGATTAGGTAGCTACTTTCTTGGGTTTATAATAGCGATAGGCTGTAAAATTTTGACCGTTATATCTTGTAAACTGTAAACCGTTATATTTTGTAAACTGTAAACTTTTTGACCCTCGCGAACATAAGTTTATTGCTTACAGCTTACAGCTTCCTCTAACCCTCGCGAACATAAGTTTATAGCTTACAGCTTCCTCTGACCCTCGCGAACATAAGTTTTATTGCTTACAGCTTTCTTAATGTGTTTTTTTGGATAAGTCAAAGAGCATGGTTTTGAGTTCTTCGGTATCGTGAGAGGCTGGTTTTTCGGCGAATAAGCCACTTTTGTCTATCAAATAATACTCGGGGAGTGCGTTGATGTTGTACTCTTTGGCGAGCGCGCCGAGGGGTCCGTCGGGTGAATTGAGGTGCAAACCTGGATAATTAGTGTTTTGCAGGGCGGTTTGCCAAGCCGAGACGTTTTTATCCAACGAAACGTGAACAAAAACGACGTTAGGGTCTTCCTGCATAATGAGTTTTTCTGCTTCCTGCATTAGTGCCATTTTTCGTATGCAAGAGCCGCACCATGTTGCCCAAAAATCCAAATAAATCACTTTTCCTTTGAGGTCGGTGAGGGCGATATTTTTACCCGTGTTGTCCGCGAGTTTGAAGGGTGGTGCTTCGCTACCTGCGGAGTATTTGCGGGTATCTTGGTACAAGTTGGTCAAGATTTGGGCATAAAACGGGTTGTCGTTGGTATAAATAAACTCTTTAAAGTTATCGGCTACGGCATCTAAATTGCCTTCGCGTATGGCTTGTACAAGCAGCACGGTTCGGAAAAACTGCAAGGGTTTGCCGCTCAATGCGTTGCTGGCGAAAACATATTGTCCTACGAAGGGGCTGCCCGTAGCGGTATTTTGTTTCATATAAGCATAATTAATGTATGCCATGATGAACTGTTGGTATTTTTCGCTGGCGAGTGCTTCTTTATTTTGGACGGGTATTTGCGCCAAAAAGTTGAAATAATCGTCGGTGAGTTGGTGCATATTGCCGTAGGCAAAACCATAAACCAAGGATTTGTACGCCCAGTCGTAGGTGATTTCGGCGGTCATATATTGCCTAAACGCATCAGTTACCCGTCCTTTTTGAACTTCAAAGTTCTCCAAAACCGCTTGTTTGGCGGCACGCTCCGCGCCTATATTTTTCTCAAACTCGGGGCGATGCAAGGCGCGCATACGGTCGTCGATGGAGGTTTCCACTATATAGGTGTGTATGCCTTTTTTAAAGGTCGTGGTGTTAAACATATTCAGCTCCTCGTTGAACTGTTGGCGAAAAGCGAATAAACAGTCATTATCCAAGCCGCTCGTACCCGAAAACTTCATATCATAAAACGTATTGACATCTACAATGATATGAAGGCTGTCTTTGGGTGCCAAAAACAATGGCATTTTATTGCGCGTATATTCGAAAACGACCAAACGAGGTTCTTCTACATCGATGCTGTCGATGCGAAAAAAGCCGTTTTTCAGTATCGCGTTATAATTTACTATTGCGCCGTTGAGGTTTTTATTGACAATCTGTAAGCGCACGGCAGGGTCTAAACCGTCTTTGATAAAACCTGTTAAGGTAGCGTACTTGCGGTTAATTTTGGCAGCCGTTTGTGGGTCGCTTTTTTCGTCGTAGGTCTTGTTAGCGGCTTGTTGCTGCCCTTCTATGACGGTGGTATTAGCTGCCGTAAATTTTTGATATACGGTGGTAATATCCGAAATCCAAGCAGATTTCGGATATTTTTCAGCATAATTACTATATAATTTGTTGGCATCATTATGCTCGCCGCTTTTAATGACTTGTAGCAATAAAGCGGCGCGAAATAGCTCTAACGACCGCTTAGTTAGCACCTCCTCCAAAAAATTATACTCGCCCACAAAGAGGTTTTTGTCGTTTCCTTTTTGCAAATACAGGTAGTTGGTGTATGCCAACACATAAGCCTGATACCGCTCGCTGCCGAGCGAACGGTCGCTTTGTATAGGCGTTTGTTTGAGCATATCATAGTAGCGCGCCGTTATTTCGTTCGGCTTGCCATACAAATAGCCATAAGTGAGGTGTTTGTACGCCCAATCATAGTTAATTTCGGCGTTCATAAAATCCTTGAAGTCACCACCAAACTTACCCAACTCCTGCTCTATACCATCAATAGCCAATTTTTTTTGGTCGCGCTCCACTTGCAATAAATTATCGACGGTAGTAGCCGTACTTTGCAGCATTTTGTTCGCAATCGTATTTTCTATGGTATAAATATGTATGCCTTTTGCGGCAGATTTGTAAGTGACAGCGAAATCCGTTTCGTTAAATAACTCACAGAATTTGACCCACGCCTTAGCCGTATTTGCGCCCTGCCCCGAAAAAACAACGGCTTCAGGAAACAGCGCAGTATCGATATTGAGAAAAAGATTGTCACCTGGCGCGGCAAAAAACTCCAATTTTTTACCCTTATAGTAAATTGACAGCAGCCGCCCTTCAACGAGCGGAACACTCACTTTGAAGTAGCCATCGTCCGTAATCAAAGTCTTGTAGGCTTTGCCTATATTATCCAAGTATTTTTCGCATACTTGCACCACTATTTCCTCCGCGTCGTGCGAAGAGAGTTTTCCCGAAATCATAGCGTTTTTGGCTTGCGCTGCCACACTCAGCGTAAGGCAAATTACTAAGCATATAATCGGACGTATAATACTATTATTTTGCATAAAAGCGGTTTTTTATATTAATTTTTGTAATAATATGAAATTTAAGCAATATTTTTTAACCTTTTACCAATACTTGTCCATTAGCAAAGGTAAGCAATATTCTTAGGAAAGAAGAAAAAATAAGTAGTGCCAAAATATTGTAAAGGATTTTGCAGCAAAACAAGGCAGATTTGACGCTCAATGCAGCGCATTGTAAGGATAATCTAACGCAGTTTTGGTATGAACAAAAATAAAGATAGCAAACTATCTTTGTTTGCCGTGAACGGGCGAAGCCCAGACGAGCAATATTGGTACTGGTTATTTTAGACGCTTTACTTAGTACTCGACTAATCTAATTTGTTGAAAGTGTAAACTTAATTCGTTGTTTCCAATTTTTATTTTTGGTATAATTTTTATTTTTAATGTGTAGAATTATAAAAAATAAATTTGTACGTTTGTAAAGAGTATGTAAAATTTAAGTTGGATAGATTTTTATGCAGGATTTTGCTTCAAGACAAGGAACGAAATAAGGGTCGTAGCCGCGCTGCTTCGCAGCGTTCACAACGTAAGAAGCCATTTCTATGGCTTCTTATTCGCTCATGTTACTTATTGAGTGAAGCAGTATTGAAGTAAAAGACAAGCTAAAATGTCCAACTT
>JAYWGJ010000023.1:0-10576 GCA_043778315.1 Saprospiraceae bacterium
ATTAATGAAATGAAAATACTCAATGATTGGGCGTTTGTAAGCGCGAAGCCGCAGCAGCCGAACGGCACGCCTATCGATTACGATACTACGCCGATGAGCGCGCAGCATAGTGGCGGCGGTTTTGAGGACAACGTAGTCACTTTATTAGCCAAAGAAAACGGTCGTTGGATTATAAAAACACAGATATTTGGTGCAACCGAAGTGCCTTATGGCTGCTGGTGGGCAGAGTTCGGCTCGCCCCGCGAACTCACCAAATACAGTAATAGCGATTGCGAAGGCATCGAAAAACAAAATTAATGACTTTAAAATATATATTCAAAAACTGTTTTTTGCTATTAAGTGTTCTTATTTTTGTAAATTGTAGTGCGCAAAAAAACACTAATAAGGCAGTGATGCCCATAGCGGTCACTTCGTTTGGCAGTCGACAAATAATAGTGGTGGTCACGCCTACCGCAACCGCGCAATCGGGTTTGTTGCGCGCCTACGAGTGGAGCGCGAGCAAGGCGTGGCAGCCGCTCACGAATTGGACGAAAGTCAAACTCGGGCGCAACGGAATGGCGTGGGGCGCGGGTTTGCAACAGGAGAATATAATGGATACAATGCGCAAAAAAGAGGGCGACGGCAAAGCACCACAAGGCATTTTTAGGGTGACACACGCCTTCGGTTACGCCGAAAAACCAAACCCGAAATGGCGCATACCTTACCTAAATGCTAGTAGTAATTTGCTATGTATAGACGACTCAAAATCAAAGTATTACAATCAAATATTGACTAAAAAAGCGCAACAAGATTGGGATTCTGCGGAGCAGATGCGCCGTGAAGATGGTTTGTACGAATACGGTTTATTGGTAGATTATAATAAGTTGATGGTCGCGCAAACGCCCGAAACCGCAGCTACAAAACAAGGCGGCTCGTGTATATTTATGCACATTCAAAAGCTAAACGACTTACCTACGGCGGGTTGTACAGCTATGTCGCGTACCGATATTGTAGGTTTAATTGGCGTTTTGGACGCAACTAAAAAGCCGATTTTGATACAAGCAACTAACGAAAATTATACTAAAATGATGAAAATATACGGTTTGCCCAATATCTTAATCACTAAATAAGTAATTGATTCATAAGTATTTACAAATAAAATTAATAATATAAAATAATAATGGAACACATACATTGCTTAATCATCGGCTCGGGACCTGCGGGTTACACGGCTGCTATCTATGCGGCACGAGCCGAACTCAAACCCGTAATTTACACAGGTTTAGTCCCTGGCGGACAGCTCACGCAGACGACCGACGTAGAAAATTTCCCTGGTTATCCGAAAGGAGTTATGGGACCCGAAATGATGGACGACCTGCAAAAACAAGCGGAGCGTTTTGGTACAGATGTGCGCTACGCGCAGATTACTCGGGTAGAGTTTGCGAAGGACGGCGGTACGCATCGTGCCTTTACCGAAGAGGGCGAAGAATTGCATGCCGATGCGGTGATTATCAGCACGGGCGCATCTGCAAAATGGCTCGGTTTGCCTTCCGAGATGCGGCTCAACGGCGGCGGCGTATCTGCTTGTGCGGTTTGCGACGGATTTTTCTATCGCGGGCAATCGGTAGCGATTGTGGGCGGCGGCGACACGGCTTGTGAAGAAGCACTTTATTTATCTAAGCTCTGTTCGCACGTTCACATGGTCGTGCGCCGCGACGAGTTGCGCGCCTCTAAAATCATGCAAGACCGCGTTAAGGCAACCGAAAATATTACGATTTATTGGAACTCGGAAACCGATGAAATACTCGGCGACAAAACGGTAGAGGCGTTCCGCCTCAAAAACCGCGTCACGGGCGCGCTGCAAGAAATTCCTATCAAAGGTTTTTTCGTCGCAATTGGGCATGAACCGAACACGAGTATATTTAAAGGCATACTCGATATGGACGAAACGGGCTACCTCGTCACGCAAGCAGGCAGCACGCGCACGAACCTCGAGGGCGTTTTTGCCGCAGGCGACGTGCAAGATAGAATTTACCGACAAGCAGTGACTGCCGCAGGTACGGGCTGCATGGCTGCCTTAGATGCCGAGCGGTATTTGGCTGCAAAATAGTGTGAAGGACAGTTTTTTACGCCTCGCGAAGGTAGTTTATTGCTTATAGCGCCTAGTTTTTAGTATTTTAGCCCTCGCAAAGGTAGTTTATTGCTTATAGCTCCTAGTTTTTAGTATTTTAGCCCTCGCGAAGGTAGTTTATCGCTTACAGTTCCTAGTTTTTAGTATTTTAGCCCTCGCGAAGGCAGCTTATCGCTTACAGTTCCTAGTTTTTAGTTCAAAAAAATAAAATGAATACGATACAATACGACGAAAAACCCAAAATATTGCTCGTAGAAGACGACGCTACGCTTGGTTTTGTGATAAAAGACAACCTCGAAGAGGCTGGTTTTGAGGTTACGCACGCGGCGGACGGCATCAAAGGCTGGAACGCTTATTTGGCAACGCCGTTCGATATTTGCTTGCTCGATGTGATGTTGCCGCGAAAAGATGGCTTTTCGCTCGGGCAGGATATTCGGAAGCGCGACCAAAATATTCCTATTATTTTCCTTACGGCAAAGAGCATGAAAGAAGATAAGTCGCAGGGCTTCGCGCTCGGCGCGGACGACTATATCACTAAGCCGTTCAATATGGAGGAGTTGATTTTTCGTATCAATGTCTTTTTGAAGCGCACCCTTGCGGGTAAAGTGCCGTCCATATTTTTGGTGGGCGAGTTTGAGGTTGATTACCCGAATTTGGAGCTAAAACGCAACGGCGAAGTCACCAAAAAACTCACGCAAAAAGAAGGCGACGTACTCCGAATGTTGGTACAAAATATGGATAATGTCGTCAAGCGCGAAGATATTTTAGTCAAAATATGGGGCGAAAACGACTATTTTATGGGACGAAGTCTCGATGTGTTTATCACAAAACTACGCAAATACTTGAAAGAGGACGAGCGCATCGAGATACAAAATCATCACGGTATAGGCTTCAAATTAATGGTAAAAAATGTTTAGAGATGTATGGACAGGTTTGCGCGCCTACGGCGCAGCCCTAAAATTGCTACGCGGAAACGGATTTTGGCAATATATATTGATACCTGGATTGATTAGTTTAGGCTTTTTCGTGCTGATTTTCGGTACGGCATGGGTGCTGTCCGACAATATCGGCGGAGTGATTACTAGTATTTTGCCCGAAGCAATACGCACTTCACAACCTGTAAGCATTCTGGCAACGCTCATCGGCGCAATAATTATCATCGTTCCTGCTTTTATTATTTATAAAAATTTGGTGATGATACTCGTTACGCCTTGGATGACGAAGCTCTCTAATAAAATCGAAAATCACATTACCAATACAGAATATATAGATGAGCGTCCGCTCGCAAGTTCCGTTGGTCGTGCCGTTCGGCTCAATATTCGCTTGATAATCAGGCAAGTAGCTATTATCGGTATTTTGTTTGTGGCAGGTTTTATACCTGTATTCGACTTCATCGTTCCTGTACTTATTTTCATCGTGCAAGCCTATTACGCGGGCTACGGTAACCTCGATTATTTTATGGATAGACACTATTCCGTCGGTGACTCGATAAGTTTTGTACATCGCAATAGAGGTATTGCCTTGGGCAACGGTATCGGTTTTACCCTTTTATTCATGATACCCGTACTCGGTATTTTTCTTGCGCCCGCGCTAAGTGTGGCGGCAGCTACGCTTTCGGGTATTGATGTCAAACAAAAAATGATTGCAGATTAATTTAAAATATTTTTATTTTATAATAAAATAAATATTTGTGACATACTAAAATTGTCATTCAATAAAAAAGTAGTATGCAAACCTACGAACAAGTATTAGAATATATTTTTGCGGCTTTGCCCATGTATCAGCGCGTAGGCGCGGTCGCTTACAAAGCGGATTTGACTAATACAATCGCGCTCTGCGCGGCAATAGATAATCCGCACCAAAAAATAAAAACCATACATATTGGCGGCACGAACGGAAAAGGTTCTACGACGCATTTTTTGGCAGCGATACTCACCGCCGCAGGTTACAAAGTAGGCGTTTACACCTCGCCGCATTACATTGATTTTAGAGAACGCATAAAAATAGGCAAAACCTATATTTCAAAGGCATTTATCACTAATTTTATCAATCAAAATAAAGCCGTTTTAGATGAAATTCAGCCGTCATTTTTTGAAATGACGGTTGCGTTGGCTTTCGATTATTTTGCCAATCAAAAAGTCGATATTGCTTTGATAGAAGTAGGGCTTGGCGGACGACTCGATTCTACCAATATCATCACGCCGCTATTGTCTGTTATTACCAATATTAGCCTCGACCATCAGCAGTTTTTAGGTGATACTTTGCCCGAAATAGCGGGCGAAAAAGCAGGCATTATAAAGCCAAAAATACCTGTTGTGATTAGCGAAACGCAACCCGAAGTAGCGCAAGTTTTTATTGAAAAAGCAAAAAAATGTGACAGTCTGATTTATTTTGCAGATAGTCAATTGTATATTGAGAATAAAGCAATCGAAAACGTTGGCTTACGCGCCGATATTGGCGACAGCAAAACCCGAAAAATACGCTACCCGCAACTCAAAATTGGTGCCGCAGGTGATTATCAATGGAATAATGTGTTGGGTGTTTTGCAAGCGGTAGCGGTGTTGCGACAAGCTAATTTTGAAATTACCGATGCGGCAGTTTACGAAGGTTTAGCTAATGTACGCGCACTTACTGGTTTTCAAGGACGTTGGCAACAGCTTGATAATCAGCCATTAACGATAGCGGATAGCGGACACAATGAAGGCGGCTTGCGCCTAACGATGCAGCAACTCGCAGCGTTGAACAAACAAAAAATCCATTTTGTATTGGGCGTAGTGAACGATAAAACCTTAGATACGATGCTCGATTTACTACCCAAAACGGCAGTTTATTATTTTGCAAAAGCGGATATTCCACGCGGTTTAGCTGCCGACGAATTGCAGCAAAAAGCGGCTGAAATTAGTTTGCACGGCGAAGTTTACACGTCAATTCAGGCTGCCTATGCTGCTGCTCGAGCGGCGGCGCACGCCGAGCGTGATGTCGTTTTTGTAGGCGGAAGTTGCTTTACGGTTGCGGAGGTGTTGTAATTATACTATTATAGTTTTTTGAAAATTTTTGTGAGTTTTAACGGCGTGCGAGTTTTAACCCGCACAAAATAAGACAAGTGCGGGTTCAAACCCGCACCGTTGCGCTTTGCTCACAAGTTTACATTGCCACTTTCAAACCCAATTCCGCGCCTTTGCGCAGCATCAAGCCATGCGCTGCCTCAAAATTATTTTCGATGATGCCGTCCAAAATCGCCTCTCTAATTTTATTTTTTATAATGCCAACGCTCCGCGACGGCGAAATACCAAAAGTCTGCATAATCAACTCGCCATCTATCGGCGGCTGCCAGTTGCGCAAACGGTCTTTTTCCTCTATTTCGCGCAAGCGGATGACGAGTTCGTCGTAATTTCGTAGGTAACGTACCACTTTCTCCTCCTTTTTAGACGTAATATCGGCTCGTGCGAGTAGCATCAAGTCGTCTATATCGTCGCCTGCGTCGAATAGCAAGCGGCGCACCGCGCTGTCGGTGATGCCTTCTTTGGTGAGTGTAATCGGACGCATGTGCAGCTCGACGTGCTTCTGCACATACTTCATTTGCGCGTCTAAGGGTAGCTTCATGCGCTCAAAAATACGCGGCACCCAGCGCGCGCCCACTACCTCGTGTCCATGAAATGTCCAGCCGATTTCGGGTTCGAAACGTTTGGTTTTTGCCTTAGCAATATCGTGCAGCAACGCCGACCACCGCAACCAAATATTGTCGCTCGTAGCACAAAGATTGTCTAAAACCTGTAAAGTATGGTAAAAATTATCTTTGTGACCAATGCCTTCGCGCCATTCCACGCCGTGTAAACTCGCCAATTCGGGCAATAATATTTGGAGTAAACCCGTTTTGAACAATAATTTGAAACCGACGGACGGCACAGCCGTAGCCATTATTTTTTGTAATTCTATGGCGACTCGTTCCATCGAAATAATGCGAATACGGTCGGCGTTCCGAGTTATCGCCTCGAGCGTTTCGGGCGTTATCGTGTAGTCTAATTGCGTAGCAAAACGCACCGCTCTGAGCATACGAAGCGGGTCATCGCTGAACGTAATATCAGGGTTGAGCGGCGTGCGAATGATGCCCGAAGCGAGGTCCGCAACGCCACCAAAACTATCGAGTAGGGTAGGCGTATCGGTAAAAATAGTCGCGTCTAAGCGTATCGCAAGCGCATTTATAGTAAAATCGCGGCGGTTTTGGTCGTCGGTGAGCGTACCGTCCTCGACGAGCGGCTTGCGCGAGTCGGCACGGTAAGACTCGCGGCGCGCACCCACAAACTCCAACTCGAAATTGCGCCAATGCAACGCAGCCGTTCCGAACTGCCGATATACTTGCAGTTTTGGTTTGGGCGAAAGCCGCCTCGAAACCGCCTCCGCAAACTCAATTCCTTTGCCGATACAAACGATGTCGATGTCTTTGGTAACGCGATTGATGAGTCGGTCGCGCACAAATCCACCTACCAAATACGCCTCTACGCCTTCGGCGGCGGCGGTATCCACTAGTATTTGCATTACAGCAATTTCGTTCGGTTTTAATTTAAAAATCATGTTAAAAATTGCTGTTTGTGCTAAAAAAATTATTATTTAAGATTTAAAATGATTTTGGTGCGCAAAAATACGACAAGCGGCTCGAAATACCTATTTTACAACGCAATAAAATTGGTGGTTAAATATCGCAAAGCGTAATAAATAAAATATAATTTTTTTTAGTAAACAAGTTTTTCTATTAAATAAGCCCTATTTTTGCAGAATGGGATTTCGTTCTACAATCATAAAACCGTTTGCATCGCGCACTGCGCGCCAGATACAAACGTGGTCAGCCGCGCCGCTTGCCGCTCAAACTCGCGTTTTGCAGTCGCTTTTACGCGGCGCGGCGCATACGGCGTTTGGCAAAGATCATCATTTTGCTACGATAATGCAAAGTAAAAATCAACACGCGGCTTGGCGCGACGCTGTGCCTTTGCGCGATTACGAAGGCATCAAAAACTATATCGAGCGCATTAAAAATGGGGAATCGGACGTACTTTGGCGCGGAAAACCCTTATATTTTGCTAAAACAAGCGGCACGACAAGCGGTGTGAAATATATTCCGCTTACGCGGGACAGCCTCCCTAATCACTTCGAGACCGCACGCAACGCGCTGTTTAACTACGCGGCGCGGAGCGGCAATTACTCGTGGCTCGACGGCAAACTGATATTCCTAAGCGGCAGCCCCGAACTCGAGGAAGTGGCGGGCATCAAAACGGGTCGGCTTTCGGGCATCGTGAACCATCAAGTTCCCGCATGGCTGCGCACTAATCAACGCCCGTCGTACACTACCAATTGCATAGACGATTGGGAGACGAAACTCCAACATATTGTTCGCGAAACGCTCCACGAAAATATGAGTTTGGTGAGCGGCATACCGCCGTGGGTGCAGATGTATTACGAGCGATTGTTGGCGGAAAGCGGCAAAAAATACATCAAAGATATTTTTCCGAACTACTCCGTTTTTGCGTATGGCGGCGTGAACTTCGAGCCGTATCGAGCGCAATTGGAGCAACTCGTCGGCAAGCGGCTCGACGGCGTGGAAACCTATCCTGCGTCGGAGGGCTTTATCGCTTTTCAAGACCTGCCGAACAGCGAGGGTTTACTGCTAAACGTGGACTCAGGTATTTACTTCGAGTTCGTGCCTGCTGCCGAAATTTTTAACGAAAACCCTACGCGGCTTTGGCTCGGCGAAGTAGAAATGGGTGTAAATTACGCTATTATTATCAATAATAATGCAGGACTTTTTGGCTATAATATAGGTGATACCGTCGAGTTTGTAAGTCTTACACCATTTCGGATAAAAGTGACAGGGCGAATCAAGCATTTTATATCCGCTTTTGGCGAACACGTCATCGGTAAAGAGGTAGAGGAAGCGATGCTTTCGGTGGCTAACGCCGCTAATGCAAGAGTGGTCGAGTTCACGGTCGCGCCGCAAATCACGCCGCCCGCAGGCGGTTTGCCGTATCACGAATGGTGGGTAGAATTTGACGCACCGCCTGCCGATTTACCTGCGTTTGCAGCAAAACTAAACGCTGCGATGATGCAACAAAATATTTATTATGACGACCTTATCAAAGGAAATATACTGCAACCGCTACAAATCCGCTCGTTGCCGAAAGGCGCGTTTATTCAATATATGAAATCGCAAGGGAAACTGGGCGGACAAAATAAAGTCCCGCGCCTAAGCAATGACCGACAATTAGTATCTTTTTTTGAAACAGTGAAATAGGTTTTTTGTGACAAATTTTTCGATTAAATTGTAATAAAAAAAATCCATTATGACCAAAAAATATATACTTGCCTTAGACCAAGGCACTACTTCCTCTCGTGCAATTATATTTGATTTCGCAGGTAATATTGTAGGTGTAGCCCAAAAAGAATTTACGCAGTATTTTCCGCAAACGGGTTGGGTAGAACATGACGCAGAGGAAATTTGGGCTTCGCAACTCGCAGTAGCACAAGCAGTTATCAAAAAAAATAAAATAAAAGTAGCCGAAATAGCGGCTGTCGGTATTACCAATCAGCGCGAGACAACGGTGGTTTGGAATGCCGAAACAGGTGCGCCCGTCGGCAACGCGATAGTATGGCAAGACCGCCGAACCGCGCCTATTTGCGACGCACTGAAAGCTCGTGGCTTAGATAATTTGGTGCGTAGAAAAACCGGTTTGGTCATCGATGCCTACTTTTCTGGGACGAAAATACAATGGATTTTGGATAATACCGAAGGCGCGCGCGAACTCGCACAGGCGGGCGAATTGCGGTTTGGCACAATAGATACCTGGCTGCTTTGGAAGCTCACGGGCGGCGCGGTTCACGCGACCGATTACAGCAATGCGTCGCGCACTATGCTTTTTGATATTCACAATTTACGTTGGGACGACCAACTGCTGATGGCAATGAATATTCCGAAATCGATGCTGCCCAAAGTGCATAATTCGAGCCATATTTTTGGTGAGACGGAGGCGCATTTATTCGGCGAAAGCCTTGTAATTGCAGGCATTGCAGGCGATCAACAAGCGGCACTTTTTGGTCAAAACTGCCGCACCGCAGGCATGGCAAAAAACACTTACGGAACGGGTTGTTTTATGCTAATGAATACAGGAAATTCCGCTATTACGAGCAAAAACGGCTTGCTCACAACCATCGCTTGGGGGCTGAACGGCGAGATAGAATACGCGCTCGAGGGCAGTGTTTTTATCGCTGGTGCGGCGATACAGTGGTTGCGCGACGGCTTGCAATTGATAGCGAGCGCACCCGAAAGCGAGGAATTAGCAACGTCGGTCGCGTCGGCGGACGGCGTGTACGTCGTGCCTGCGTTCACGGGTTTGGGCGCGCCGTACTGGGATATGTACGCACGCGGCGCGATATTTGGGCTGACACGCGGCACCGATAAAGCGCAACTCGTCCGCGCTACGCTCGAGTCCTTAGCCTATCAAACTAAGGACGTTTTAGATGCGATGGAGCAGGATTCGGGCATCGCGCTGCGTACTTTGCGCGTGGACGGCGGCGCGTGCGCCAACAATTTTTTGATGCAATTTCAAGCCGATATACTGCAAACGCCCGTCGATAGACCCAAAATTATAGAGACAACCGCGCTCGGCGCAGCGTTTTTGGCAGGACTCGCCGTCGGTTTTTGGTCGGAGGACGACCTTCGTGCGCAATGGCAATTAGACCAACAGTTTGTACCCGATATGCCGATTGCGGAAAGCGAAAAACTATACGCAGGTTGGCAAAAAGCGGTTCGTAAAACTATGGAGAAAGATTAAAAAATAAATATTTTATATTTTACTAAGTCAATATTTTTGCTGGGAGAGCGGTAATTTATTCCGCTCAAAAAACATTTCTTATTTTACTACGTCAATATTTTCTTTTAATTAATCATAAATTTACTAAACTAAAAATCAACAAATTTGAAATATTTAATTGTATATATACTTGTTTTACTACAAGTTACATTTACAAAAGCGCAAGTAACGCACGCCGAAGAAGTGACCACCAAAATAAATTGGGTTACGTTAGCGGAGGCGGAGGCGCATTGCAAAGACAGCGCGAACACGAAAAAAATTTACGTTTTTTTTCAGACGGATTGGTGTGTTTTTTGCCGATACATGGAGCGCACAACGTTCAGAGACGACGAGTTGGCGGCGTATATGAACAAGAATTTTTGGTCGGTGCGCTTCAATACGGAGTTGTCCGATACCGTTAAATTCAACGGAAAAGCCTACACCCTGACGCGGCATCGCGGCTGGAATTGCAATGGTTTTGCTGCCGAATACTTAGATGAAAAGCTGTCGTTTCCCGCTAATTTGATTATCGACGAACACCTCAACAAAATGGCTGCGCTCGGCGGCGCGCAATCTGCGTATCAATTGATGACTTTGATGACTTATTTTCACGAAGGGCATTACAAAA
>JAYWGJ010000024.1:0-10562 GCA_043778315.1 Saprospiraceae bacterium
GAAAGCCTGCGAAGCCGTAGCCGCTATTTTTCAGGCGGGCATCACGCCGAGCGGCTTGGAGTTTATGGAGCGCGAAGCGATAGACTGGTCGCTGAGCTACCTCGGCGACGTAAATATCAATATAAAAGACGAAGTACAAGCGCATTTATTGATAGAAGTAGATGGACATAATATAGATGTGTTATACACTGATTGTGAGCGTATTACAGAAGTTATGGAGCGATTTGACTGCGACGAAATCCTCTTTGCAGATAGCGACGCGCAAAAAGCCGACCTTTGGCGGTTGCGTCGCAATGTGGCTCACGCCGTAAAAACGAACTCGATTTATAAAGAAGAAGATACCGTTGTTCCGCGTGCCGAACTACCAAAACTACTGGCAGGCGTGAAGGCGATAGGCGCGAAATACGGCTTTCAGTCGGTTTGCTACGGTCACGCGGGCGACGGCAATTTACACGTTAATATAGTGAAGGGGACGCTCTCCGACGCGGAATGGGACACAGAACTCACGAAAGGCATCACGGAGCTGTTTACTTTGGTAAAGCAATTGGGCGGAACGCTCTCGGGCGAACACGGCATCGGCTATGTGCAACGCCCGTATATGCCGATTATGTTCACGGAGATAGAACTCAATCTGATGCGCGGCATAAAGCAAGTGTTTGATACTAAGGGGATTATGAACCCGATGAAAATATTTTAATCTTTTTTGCAAAAAAATATTGAAAACATTTGTATAATATAAATCTGTGTCTTACCTTTGCATCGCTTTTGATAATTAAGTAATTGAGAAATCAAAAGCATAAGTCGCTTCCTTAGCTCAGTTGGTTAGAGCAACGGACTGTTAATCCGTAGGTCTTAGGTTCAAGTCCTAAAGGGAGCGCAACAAAAAAAACGTCTTGCTAACTGCGGTTAGTGAGGCGTTTTTTTTAACGGTGTGCGGGTTGAAACCCGCACTATTTTGTATGTGAGCGGGTTGAAACCCGCTCGCCGTTCAAACTCGCTCGCCGTTAGTCATAAGGGCGTAAGTAAGTATGCGGATAATTCTGCCACTCCTTACAAATGCCTGCCTTTACTGGGTTATTTATAATATAATTGATAAACGTATTGTAGTGTTTTTGATTGCGAATATAGCGGTCAAAATTTTTGTCTGACCAAAATTTACCTGTTTTTTGAAGCAATTTATTGCACTCGTAGCCAGTTCCGCCCTTGATGAGTTTCAGTACTTTATCCACATGGACGTAGTTGGCTAGTACGAAATCGGCTTCGCTTTCGGGCAGTTGCACGCCAAAATCAAATAGCACGTGAACGTGGTTCGACATCACACAAAATGCCTCCAAACGATAATATTTGCCGTCGTACTGGTGGAGCTTTGCCACGATGTTTTCGGCAATCATCTTGTTTTTGAGGTGGTGCGGTCCCGTTGCAATGGTATCTAAATAGTCGTCGAGGCGATGCAAATACTTGCTTTTAAAGACCTCCTCTTGTGCCGCTTTTTCATGTACGCTTAACTTGCTGTGTGCAATAGCGAGCAAATCGTCGTCTAAACGTGCCTGCTCGCGGTCAAGTATGGCGCGCGGCAGCGAGCCGTGTAGCCGCCAGGTGAGGAAAAATGCCGAACCAATATAGTGCAGGTGCGGTAGGTGACGATGGTATATTATGTTATGCATATTTTTTTTTAAACGGTGTGTGGGGTTTTTTTAATGGTGTGCGGGTTTAAACCCGCACTTTGTGTGTGTGAGCGGGTTGAAACCCGCACTTTGTGTGTGTGAGCGGGTTGAAACCCGCTCGCCGTGCGTTACGAAATAACGAGCCATGCGACGAGTTCAAAATTTTGTGGTTTAAAGGCTTCGTCGGTCGGAGCGTTTCTACTTTTTTGCCCTGTTGCAGTTGTTTCAAAAAGTCGAGTTGCGCTGCGCCTGCGGTCTTTTTAGCGTGCCGTCGGCTTGTTGCGTTTCGGTGACGGTTTGGGCTTTGAGCCAATTTTGCAGCGCGGTGTAGTACTGTATGCGAATTGCCGCTTCGCCCGTATCAAGCGCGAGCGGCAGGATACGGCTCTATTTATGGTATTTTTAAAAAATCTCTAAAATAGTTTTTGGGTTGCTCAAAATCGGTCTTCCGTCCAAGTCAATGTAAATCAGCTCGTGCGTTTTGTAAGGGTCGGCGGTTTTTGCAGCTTTATTTATGGCTATATTTGTTGGTTTTAATAACAAAATCAAACCCTTTTGAAGCGTTGTATTTTTCGCCTCCAAGCCCGAAAAAACCGCTTGCGGCATCGCTTCCATCTCTTGCTTTTTTGGTTCAAAAAAACTTGCAATTCCTGTCTATAATTATCAAAAGAAAAGTCGTCGAGTCCGAGCGAGCCTTCGCCGTCAATCTCCTCGAGCGTTATCTCCATTTGTTTCATCATCGCGCTATTTTGTCGGTTTTCGAGGTCTTGATTGTATGCCATTTCTTCAAATTCGGCAGTAAAATCTTTAATCACTTCCGCGCCACCAAACTGCATAACCACCATACGTTTCTCGACGCGCTCTTTTAAGTTAATGTGGTCGTCGATGTTTTTGGCGGGCCAGAAATTGATGGTTTGGATTTCCATGTTCGGCGAACCGATACGGTCTATCCGTCCTGCTGCATCTATATCGGCAAGCGATACAGGGTTTTTCTTACCCAAAGTAAACCTTTCTAAAATGACATTATCGAGGTCGTCTGCTACGTCATCAACAGATAGCGAAGTTCCGTCTAAGGCTGCGGCAACTATTTCCTCTTTCGCTATGCTATTTTTATTGGCTTTTGCCACTTCATATTTACTTATTTTTTCCAACGCATTTTCATGGTGTTTGTAGATATTATTGACCGTTTTGTCAAACGAATGCCACGACGACTCTAAGCGTTTGAACACCAAAATCATCATCATTTTCACCAAAAAAACTCTCTTTGTACTTCGTCGGTCAAAACAGGATCTTTTTCTTGTTTTGCGTTTTTCTGCTTATTTTTTTGCTTCTCTTTCTCTTGTTCTTTTGTAAACGTGTAACGCGAAGGCTGATAGCCCGAAAGATTAAGCTGCATATTTTCTAATAACTCGGCAAAAGTCTCGATATTGCCAAATCGCATCGGCGATTTATAGATATTTATCGGCTTTTTATGTGTTGGAAATGTAAGGGTTTGCTCAAAATTATTGCGGACTGTTTTGCGCGTGCGCGCCACCAATAAATGTTCCGTCAGCTTGAAAAAATCGCTATTTTGTACTTTTTTATAAAAATCGGTGAGGTTAAAATCGTGATCGTTGAACATTTTGTTAAGCTCGGTTTGTACGCCCCTAAACGTATATTCTAAGTTTTTGACATCGAGGGTTTCGCGAAAACCGTCGTTTTTACCCCGCGCCATCAGCGCAAACTGACTGCGCACATCTTTGAACGAATTATTTATCGGCGTTGCCGAAAGCAAAAGCACCTTCACCTCGCCTTGTGCTTTTTGCAGAATCTCCTGCATTAAATATTTATAACGGCTCGATTTGTCGTTGCGCAAATTATGACTTTCGTCAATCACAAATAATTTTGGTTTGTCGTTTGTCCAAAAATCGCCGCCAATATCTTTTTTATACATACCACTTTCGCGCAAATCAGTATGAAAACGCACGATAAAATCAAATTTATCCGCCTCAAACAGCGACTCTTTGCGTTTGAGGTATTGCTGCCAGTTATGCTCCAATTTTTTGGGGCAAAGCAAAATAATGTCATGCCCTTGCATCTGATAGTATTTGATGACCGCCAGTGCCGACCACGTTTTGCCCAAACCGACCGCATCAGCCAATATCGCACCTTTATATTTAGTGAGCATTTTAATCAAACTATGTACGCCCTGTTTCTGAAACTCGTACAGTTTTTGATAGATAACGGTATCCGCCAACCGCAATAATTGTTTCTCAATTTCGAGGTCGTTATCGTCCTTTTTAAATAGCTCGTACAGTATTTTGAAATAAATTTGCTCGGGCGTATATAAGGCAAATAATTTTGAAATTTCGTCTATCAAATATTGCTTAAAATTCTTTTTTTCGCGCTTACCTTTTTCGTTCACAATCGTTTTTTCGAGGTGCGCCTGCGGGCGATGCCACACCTCCTCGAACCATTTTGTGAGCGCGATGTATTGGCTATTTTCGCCCGTTTCACCGATATTCAGCTCCACGTTGCTCGTGAATTTCAAGCCCATACCCGCTTCCGTCAAGTTAGAACTGCCCATAATGAAATTGTGCAGCCGCTCGTCCTTCTCCGCATGATTGAGCCAAAGTTTGGCATGACAAAAGTTCGGCTCGAGCGTTTTTACGCTTACTTTATCTAATTTCAAAAACGCAACCGCTTCTTTTGCCCTCACCGCCAAACTAAACGCAGTTTCGGCTGTAATATCTTCGTTGAGCAAATTCATGACAGAAAACTTGTTTTCATCAAAATTAACGATGCCGCCCAACACAAACCGATACTTTTGTATTTTCTCCTGCGTTTGTTTTGCCAAAAAAGCCAACGCGCCTACCGTGAAATAACCCGTCACGATGTCCATAGTTCCGTTAGCTGTATAATCGGCTATCCACTGATGCACCTTTTTTGGAGTGGTTTGATTGTCTATAATCATATTTTTAGGTCTTAATATTGAGTTTATGAACGTATTAGTTGCTGCGAGTAAAGGTAGCAAAATATATTAAATACGTTAAACATCAAAAACAAAAAATAAGATAAAATAAAAGCGGCTTGTTCAACAAATGTTGGGCAAGCCGCTTTTTTTGTACCCTAAAAACCGCACTTGTTGGGCAACTTCTTGGGCAAATAACAAAAAAGCACTTACGCCAAAACGACGTAAGTGCTCGATTATTAAGGTGATGGCGTCGGGATTCGAACCCGAGACCCTCTGATTAAAAGTCAGATGCTCTACCAGCTGAGCTACGCTATCACTACAAAGTAGTTGCAATATCAATTCGGTTTAAGTAGCCATACCGTACACCTCTTTGTCAATTGCGATGCAAAGGTACGACAATATTTTATAATTGCAATAGTAGGCTTACTTTTTTGTTCTATTTTTTTCAATATTATTTATATTCTGTTGATTATCAATAAGTTAGATATTTTTAAAAAATAAAAAAAATTTGCAGTAATAAAAAAAGCTAAAAATGCGACTAAAATTTCGCGCCGATAGAGAGCGACAAAACCTGATTTTTAGCGTTATTGATAAGTAGTGTGGGGTCGCTACTGAGCGACAAAAAGCCGAGATTGTAACGCGTTTCGAGGTCGATAGCTTTACCTAAATGCAAGCCGATGCCGAGCGTACCCGCACCGTCGTAGCGTTTCGTAGTCTTTTCTGCCGTGAAATTATTGGTGTTGCTGTCGGTGCTGAGTTGCGCGCCATTCGAGTTTTGCGTCGTGCTAACGTCCTGTTTGATAGTCCCGCGCAGCAGGTAGGCGGGCGTGATACCGAGGTTCACAAACGGGCGCACCTTGTTTTCTACTTTCCCCAAAGTGTAGGTTGCGAGAAGCGGTATTTGTAGGTAATTGAGTTCGGTGAGGCTAGTCACATCTTGCGAAGTCGTTTGATAACGGAGCTGATATTTGTCGGCAGAGCCGCCTACGGCAAGCACGAGTTCGGGCGTGAACGCCCAATGATTGTTGATGTGAAAGGTGAGAAAGATGCCTGCCGTCGGGTTGATGAGGAGTTTAGCGGCTTCGTTGCGGAGTTCCGCGCCGCTTTTTGTGGCAGCCGTGAGCAGTGTACCGTCGTAGAGCCGTGCGGCTGTTCCGCCAAATTTCACGCCGAAAGCAACACGCGGACGCGGCTTATCCGTGCTTGTTTTTTGTGCTAATAAAGTGAGGTGCGCGAAGTTCGCACAAGCCAAAAGCAGCAATATTTTTTTCATATTTATTGAATTTTAATAAAATAAACTATCTTTACGAACAAATGTTAATTAATTGTATAACAAAGATAATATATATATTTTATTTAAACTTATTTAAACCTAACTTT
The DNA here is from genome assembly GCA_043778315.1 of Saprospiraceae bacterium. Lineage (GTDB taxonomy): Bacteria > Bacteroidota > Bacteroidia > Chitinophagales > Saprospiraceae > JBEEMU01. Next base: position 5,998 of record JAYWGJ010000024.1, read on the forward strand.
TACTTATCCAAACATGAAAAAATCAATTTGTATTGTCACTATTTGTATGCTTTTATTTGCTGCTTGCGATAAAGTAGCAAAAACAAACGCACCTACACCGACAACCGACACTACACAGAAAAGCGGTGTCTCGACAGCAAAAGATTTGTCGTTTTTGTTGGGCTTAAACGCCAAATACCCGTCGAATATAAAGCTATTTGAGGCGGATAACGTGCTGAGTTTGCGCGTGAAAAAGCTGCTCGGCGATGCCGAATACGCCGATTTTCAGCAGCGTATGGTCGTACAAATGCCGATAACGGTTGCAGATAAAACCGTATTTATGTCGGCATGTATGCCGCATAGCTGCACGTTCGAGGAAGCCGCTATCGCGATAGACATAGCGACCGACAAAATATGGGTTTGCCTCCTAAAAGACGGTAAAATAAGCACAAAAACAGACGGAGATATGGCTACCGCACCGCTATTATTTACAAATTATATAAAAGAAAATACAAAGAAATAAACTAAAAATGAATAATTAGTATGATTTTTGTTTATAATATATGATGTTACTAATAAAAAAATAAAAAAATCCCCTTATGCTATTTTATTGTAAACAAACGCTATTTTTTGCTTGCTTTTTTGCTTCGTTTGGCGTTGCAAACGCACAATCGTGCTCTAATTACGGCGAAACGCAAGAAATTAAGATAAAATCTGATGTTTACAAGCGAAATAGAACGATTTTGGTGAAAGTTCCGTTTGATTACGACCAAACTAAGGCGCATTATCCTACTTTGTATGCCTTAGATGCGAACGACCCGATAAAATTTCAGTATTTATGTAGTGCCATCGATAATTTGGTGCAAGCGGAGGCGTTGCCGCCCATGATTATTTGCGGCATCGTACCCGAGCAAGACAAACGCAACTACGAACTCACGCCGCCCGCTACTACCCTCGCCTTGCAGCAAAAACCCTACGGCGGCGCAGACCGCACCCTTAATTATATAGAAAAAGATTTAATTCCGTTTATAGACGGCAACTATCGTACTTGTGGTGCGCGAGTGCTGTACGGACACTCGTTTGCGGGTCTGTTCACGACCTACGCGATGATAAAAAAACCCAATTTATTCAGAGGATATATTGCGATAAGCCCTGCTTTATGGTACAATAATGAGTCGTATGTAGAAAAAATAGACTCGTTTGCGCAAAGCAAAGAAGCGTACAGCCGCTTTTTTTACTTCTCGGTCGGCGACCGTGGCGAAACCGAACTTTCTATCCGCCCGTCCGTATTTAAGGTGTACGACCGCCTCAAAGCGCAAAGTGCGAAGCTCTTTCATTGGCAGTTTTTGGAACTGCACGACAAAAATCACACCGCCGGACCGGTACTCGCGCTCCCCGAAGCCCTAAGTTTTATTTTCAGAGATTGGCTCTTTCCCGAAGAGTTTATCGCCAAAATACAGAGCGGCGAGTCGGACCCGATAACCGCTATCGAAGGGCATTATACCAGGGTAAAAAACCTCTACGATGCCACTATCGAGCCGTCACTCAACGACTTCACTTACAGCATGGCGATACCGTATATGCAGCGCGGCAACACGATGAAAGCGAAAGCGATACTCGCCGAAGCCCTAAACATTTACCCGAATAGCGCGTTTATATACGAGTGCATAGGTGACGCGCTCGCGAAAGAAGGCGATTGGTCTGCCGCAAAAATAAATTACAAAACCGCCGTAGATAAACTGCAAGACCGCGAAAAACGCTTCGCCGTAGGGCTAAATGATAAAATACGCAGTGCGGAACGGAATATTGCAGAGCGGGGGAATTAGAAAATGATAGTACTTGTTGTTATACATTATTCTTTTTTTATGGATAAAAGCCGCATGGCAGAAGAGGTGGTCAGTTTTATTTTTACACCACGAATTAATCAAATTTACACTGATTTTTGACGATTAGATAATGTTAGTGAAAAGCGAAGATTAGACGAAGTCAATTAAAAAGCCGTCCGCCGATAAAATTAGTGAAAATTCGCGAAATTCGTGGTAAAGTTTTAGGCAACTGACCACCTCTGCCGCGTAGCGGTGACATCTATTTTTTTACTGATTTCGTATATCGTATATTCAATATGCCATTGCGCTGCAACTTAATGGTACGCTCTTCATTGTTCCTACCAATACATCGCCGCTTATGCAGCTAATCACCAAACCACTCGCTTTAATACCTAAATGGATAACATAACTAATAATAAATTTAATAATCTCTATATATAATGACCACAGTATCAGTTTGGTGGCTACGTCGCGACTTGCGCCTACACGATAACGCAGCGTTTTATCACGCCCTACAAAGTCCCTATCCTACCCTACCCGTTTTTATTTTCGATACCGATATTTTGGATAAACTCGAAAATCGCGCCGACGCACGGGTGCAGTTTATTCACGATACACTCACAGAGCTACAAAACGCCTTAGCGGTTCACGGCAGCAGCTTGAAAGTGTATTATGGAAATACTTTAAATATATGGAAGAAAATATTGACGGAGTACGATGTGAAAGCGGTATTTACCAATAGAGATTATGAGGCTTACGCCATAACCCGCGATGCCAAAATTGCGGAGCTTTTAGCGGCGCAGAATGCCAGTTTTAATACCTATAAAGACCACGTTATTTTTGAACAAAACGAAGTAACGAAGGACGACGGCAAGCCCTACACCGTTTTTACGCCGTATAGCAGAAAATGGCGCGCTAGGCTCACCGAAGCGGATTTAGCATCATACGAAAACGAAAAATATTTTGGTAATTTACTGCAAATCAGTCCTTTACCGATTATTTCGTTAGCCGAAATGGGTTTTGAGCGCGGCGAAATAACGATACCGAGTACCGAAGTTGCGCAAAGCGTCATCAAAAATTACGAAGAGAATCGGAACTTTCCTGCGCTACCAAACAGCACTTCGCGGCTCGGCGTTCACTTCCGTTTCGGCACGATTAGCGTCCGCGAAAAGGCGCGAAAAGCCATGCTGTTAAGCGATACTTACGTCAATGAATTGATTTGGCGCGACTTTTACAGTCAGATTTTGTGGCATTTCCCGCACGTTATCGGCGCGCCGTTCAGCCCGAAATATGCGCATATTGCTTGGCGCGACGCGCCCGCCGATTTTGAACGGTGGTGCGTGGGCAAAACGGGCTATCCGCTCGTAGATGCAGGTATGCGCGAACTGAATGCGACGGGTTATATGCACAATCGGGTGCGTATGGTGGTGGCGAGTTTCTTGACAAAACACTTGCTGATTGATTGGCAACTCGGCGAAGCGTACTTTGCTGCCAAATTATTAGATTTTGACTTAGCGTCAAATAACGGCGGCTGGCAATGGGCGGCTGGTTGTGGCACTGATGCTGCGCCTTATTTTCGGGTGTTCAACCCGACGGCGCAGCAAGAAAAATTTGATAAATCGTGCCAATATATCCGCAAATGGATACCCGAATTTGGTACGCCGATGTATGTAAACCCAATGGTTGAGCATAAATTTGCACGCGAACGCTGCTTGGAAACGTATAAAAAAGGCTTGGAGCGCGCCGCAGATTAATTCTAAGTAGTATTCTAAGTACTATTCTAAGTAGTAAAAGAAGCGAAGAAAATACTGACCAAATAAAAAGACGCGCCTATCGTTTCCGATAAGCACGCCTTTTCAATTTAATAGGGCAATTTTTTTGTTGTAATAGCTACAATTTCACCAATCTAATCACCCGTGCGCGCTCGCCTAACTGCAACCGCAGGAAATACACACCCGCAGGGAACTCGGTCAAATTAATTTGATTGCCGTTGATAGCAACGGTGTAGGTTTGCCCTAAGCTGTTGCTAATAACGGCGGTCGTTGCTTGTCCGCTCCAACCTTTACCGTCGATAGTGAATACGCCCGTACTTGGGTTCGGGTACACCGAAGCCGTTGCGTCGGTATTGCTACCCAAAGTAACGATATTAGAATATTCATATTTGCCATCAAAATCGGTTTGTTTTAGACGGTAATAGGTAGAACCACAATATGTTGTGGTTGTACTTGAACCACAACATATTGCGGCATCACCGTCCATAAATGTATAATCTCTTTGCGTAGTGCTGTTGCCTGCGCCGCGCACAAATCCGATTTTGCTAAAATATATGCCGTCGGTGCTGCGCTCTACTTCAAACCCTGCATTGTTCTGTTCGTTTGCGGTTGCCCATGTAAGGTGGGTTTTTGACCCCTCAGTAGTGGCGGTGAAAGAGATGAGTGCGACGGGCAATACAATTGGCGCTTTCCAAAAGTAAATATTATCTAAATAATACGTTGTTGTGGAGCTGCGGAACTGCATTGGGTTATCGATAAACTTAAATTGCCCAATATTATTAAGCACTCCCGTATTAAAATTGCTTATTAATGGAATGTCATAACTAACCCAACCCGATTGACTTGGGGTTAAACGAGAGAAATTTTCTGCACCGTTAGCCAGATTTACTAAATAAAAATCAAAAGTCACCCCATTGGCTGTCCAAATATCAACGTGCAACTTCTCCATTGAAGAGGCATTGATAGCAGCACCGAGTTGAGTACCTTG
>JAYWGJ010000025.1:0-10560 GCA_043778315.1 Saprospiraceae bacterium
ATATGACGGCGCGGCGCACCAAAGTATTTTTCGGTTTCCCGAACTTTGGGAGCGCACGATAGCAACTTATTCGTTCGGTAAAACGTTTCATAATACGGGTTGGAAAATCGGTTACGTCGCCGCGCCCGACTACCTGATGCAGGAAATACGGAAGGTGCATCAATTCAATGTTTTTTCGGTGACAACGCCGTTTCAGTACGCTTTGGCGGAGTTTTTGGCGGACGAAAACGAGTATTTGCAACTCCCCGATTTTTACCAACAAAAACGAGATGCGTTTGCCGCAATGCTCGCGCTGACGCGCCTCGAGTTATTACCCTGCAAAGGGACGTATTTTCAAGTAGTGACGTACAAAAATATTAGCGACGAACGCGACACCGATTTTGCGGTGCGTTTAGTAAAGGAGTTTGGCGTAGCGGCGATACCGATTTCGGGTTTTTATCATAGCCATAAAGACGAAAAATTGATACGGCTTTGTTTTGCCAAAACAAATCGAACGTTGGAGCAAGCGGCGGAGCGGTTGATGAAATTGTAAATTTTTCTTTTGTCTAATAAATAAGGCAATACGAGCCGTTTTTGCTTGTTTTTATCGTAAAAATAAAGAAAACACAAGTACAAAACGTATATTTGCTTTTTATTATAACCTTATCAAGGCAATATTTTTACTTTTTTTATTAAAAAAATGAACTCAAAAACAGTTATTTACGGACTTGGTGCTTTGGTAGTGCTGTTGCTCGGCGCGGTGTATTTCAAGGGCGGTTTTGGTAAAAAAGACGGCATTGGCGTAGAAGCCGAAAAAGCGCAAAAGCGGACGCTGACCGAAACGGTATCGGCAACGGGCAAAATATTCCCTGAAAACGAAGTCAAAATTTCGCCTGATGTGTCGGGCGAAGTCATAGAATTGTATGTAAAAGAGGGCGATTCGGTGCGTGCAGGGCAGTTATTAGCCAAAATAAAACCCGACCCGTATCAGCCCGCCGTTGAGCGCGGACAAGCAACCGTGAGCAGTGCGCGGGCGCAAGTAGGCACGGCGAGCGCGACTATCGGACAGGTAGAAGCGCAGCAGGCGCAGGTAGAAGCGCAGTTAGATAATGCGCGGTCGGTGTTTCGCCGACAAGAGCAACTGCACAAAGACGGCGTGATTTCTGATGCCGATTTTGAGCAGGCGCGTACCGCTTTGCGGACAAGCGAGGCGAGTTTGAACGCCGTGAAAGCGCAAATCCGCTCTGCCAAAGAAAACGTAAACGCCGCCGAGCAGAACGTAAAAGGCGCAGTTGCGACGGTACGCGAAGCGCAAACTAACCTTTCTAAAACCTTGATTTACGCGCCCGTTTCGGGCATTATTTCCAAACTAAACGTAAAACGCGGCGAACGGGTATTAGGTACAAACCTAATGAACGGGACAGAAATGATGCGAATTGCCAATTTTTTCTCTATGGAAGTGCAAATTGACGTGAGCGAAAGCGATATTTTGCGCGTCGCGCTAGGAAACGAAGCCGATATTGAAGTAGATGCGTATTTAGATAGAAAATTTAAGGGAAAAGTGACGCAAATAGGCGCGTCGGCGAAAGAAAGTGCCTTAGCTGCCGCTACCAACGACCAAATGAGCAATTATTTAGTCAAAATACGCATAGATCCTGCGTCTTATCAAGACCTGATGACCAAAAATAGACGCAGTCCGTTTATGCCAGGAATGTCGGCGAGTATCGACATCAAAACGAATAAAGTGGAGAACGCGCTCACCGTTCCCGTGCAAGCGGTCACGACGCGCGAAGCAACCTCAATGAAAGATGGCGCGAAAAAGATAGGCGACGACGACCGCGAAATAGAGGTCACGGACGCGAAAAGCAAAGCGGACGATAAAAAAAAGCAGTTTAGAGAGGTCGTTTTTGTGGTCGTCGGCGACACCGTCGCGCAGCGATACGTCACTACGGGCATACAAGACAACTCGCACATTCAGATACTGACGGGTTTGGCAGAAGGCGACGAAGTGGTAAGCGGACCGTACACCGTGGTTTCGCGTAAGCTGAAAAGCGGCAATAAAATTGATAAAGAAAAACTCAAAAAAGAGAAAAAAACGGAGTAAAAACGATGTTTTTATAACAAAAAAAGCGGTCATTTTCTATATGAAAATGACCGCTTTTTTGTGGTTTAAAATCTAAAAAATATTTTTTTTAATAAAAAATTTCGCTGCTTTTACGTTTTTTTATCGCGAGCGTCCAGCCTACTTTAAAGCCGTTGAGCATATCAAAACGTTGTTGGGTATAAGCAGAATTGGTGCTGAAATCCCAAGCGCGCTGCGACTGTGTACTTGCTTGAATGAACTCAAAACCTGCGAAAAAATTAATCGCTTCGTTGCGGCTAACGTATTGATAACCAATAAATTCGTTGAGCATCACGCCTGCGCACAGGCGGTCGTAGCCGAGCGCGTAGTCGCCTGCGAGCGCGGGTACTTGTCCGTTACTGTCCTTGACGCGTATCCAGTGTTGCAGGTAGCCTGCCGAGAGCGAAATCCGGATACCCGCGTTCGGTAATTTGGCGGAAAGCGGTATTATTTTGCCGCCGTAGCCGCCGAAGTAAAAACCGCGTTCGTCTATCTGTATCGGCGCGTATTCGCGGTCTTTGCCGAGTACCGCGCCGTCGGGCGTGCGGAGGTTCGCGATAGGGTCTTCGAGGACGTTGTAGCCAAAAAAGTAGCCGCCGTCCACGCCAAATTTCCAGAGTTTATCGGTCAAATAATGCACGCCGCCGCTCACGCATTGACTCAAACCAAACCGTTTGCCTAAGTCGCCGCCGGGCAGGTGCGTTCCATACGCTACCTCTACGGTGAACGCGGGCGTTTTGGTCGGCGCAGGGTTTTTCAATACGACCTCTTGCGCCGTCGCAGTCTGCATTAGCGCGCAAGCGAAAACCAAACCTAAAATATATTTTGTTTTTTCCATATAATAGTTTTATATTTGTGTAACACTTTTTTTTGCGTAGCAATAAAAAAACTTACCGCTCTGCTTCTTTGAACCTCTGCTTCTCTGCGTCTAAAAATTTCTATACTCAAAAACCTTTGCTTTTATGCGATAAAAAATTTTACTTTGTGTTTATTACCACCTCCTAAAAGATAAAACGGTATATTTGTGAAAAATTATAAGGAACAAAATTACAAAATAATTATGAAAAAAGCATTAATCCCTATTTTATTCGCTTTGGCGGGCTGCCAAAACAACCCTGCACCCGTAGTAGAAACCGCCGAGACGAGTACGCCGCCGACTGCCGCAAAGATGCCTGAGAAAGAAGTAGCAAAAGCAACCGCCGACACAGTAAAACCGAACACCGCTACCGCGCACCGTTTCGCCGCAGGCGGCTTCGAAGACGACGCGGCGGTTCTCGCCTTCATCAAAACGCTACAAAAAAACGTTGCCACAGCCAAAAAAGATGCCGTAGCAGATATGGTCAATTATCCGATGTCGCTGAACCAAACCAATGGCTCGAGCAAGCCAAAACGAACCGAAATAAAAGATAAAGCGGCTTTTTTGGCGAAATACGACGATATTATCAGCGAAAAGCTGAAAACGGCTTTGAAAAATCAGGATATGACCGATATTTTCGCACGAGACCAAGGCGTGATGCTCGGCAACGGCGATATTTGGCTCGCGCCCGATAGCAAAACCAAAAAAATTGGTGTGGTTGCGGTGAATAAGTGATGGAAATTTTGAAAAAAATATTTTTTTAGTTGTGGAAATGGCGTAGCTTTGTGGAGGTATGGCGATGGTGCTGTGCGGGAAACTAATTGGCGGTAACGCTGAAAATCTGCAAACAATGAATGAGTATAAAGAAATTGAAGATATATTGAATGTTGTCAAATCAAAACTTGATATACACAATCAATTTAAAAAAGAGTATGACAAACAACTCGCATTTGACTTTAGTTTATTCAATTTTTTCTCGATTGATGAAAACAAAGTGAGCAAAATATTAGCGTACTTTTTAGATGAAAAGCAAAATCATGGGCAGGGGAATTTATTTTTAAACGAATTTGTTAAAACGTTTTACAACGAAGAAATAGATACGGAAGGTTCAAGAATTACTTGCGAAAAAACTATAGAAGAGAACAGAAGAATTGATATTTATATAGAATTGAATGGATTAACTATTGCAATTGAAAATAAAATCTGGGCTGATGACCAACATAATCAAATAAAAGATTACGCCGATTTTTTAGAAAAACAATCAAATAGAAATTATTTATTATTGTATTTGAATCCATACGGCTATGAACCTACCGATAAAAGCATTAAATTAAAGACAAAGGAGCGTTTAGTAACGGGAGGGAAATTTAAAGTAATCAGCTACCAAAATGATATAATAAACCTAATAAATAATTGGCTAATCATTTGCGAAGCCGATAATGTATCTTACTTTTTAAAGGAATTCAAAAAATATCTTCAAATAAAATTCTTAGGAAAAAACACGTTAAATATGTCAAAAGATTTACGAATAATTATCGAAAATAATAAAACAGCAGTGCAGGTATTAGTTAAAGAATATAGAAATATTGAAAACGAAATTGTCAATAAACTAAACTCGGTTGGAAAAAAATTGGACGAACAATTACACAAAATACGCGAAATGTACCCTAACATACAAGTAAGTAAAGGTGGGAATAAGGAGCTTTATCAATATCTGCTTTCAGTAAACAAAACTACAATTCTGATTCAATTCTATAAGTTTAACATAAGTTTAATTTCTTTGTATCAGCTACAAGAACCTAATCCTGAATTTAGTGAAATCCTAAAAAATTCGGAGCTTAATACCGGCAAACATTTAGATTATGAACAAAGGGATTCAGATTTGGTAGAGATATTTCTTGGACAAGTACAAATTGTTATTGAAAGTTTTAAGCGTTATGACGAGTTTGTCGCTAATAAAGGATAAAGTCAATCGCTAACAAAACTTACGACCAAAATCGTAAAGAGATGGTCAAAAATCACTAAAATTCCTTGATTATGGAACTGAAACAAGAAATAAACTCAAATACATACCGAATAAACCAATATATTTCGTTAAATAAATCAATATGGAAATCTTAACAATACAGCAAATCAAGGCGCAATACCCCGAGCAGTGGGTATTGGTGGGTAATCCTGAGCTTACAGACCCAAGTATATTAGGGTCTATTGTGAGCAAACTGCTATCGGGCGTTGTACTTTTGGCAAGTAAAGACAGACGCGAGATTGGGTACAAAGGAAGGGAGTTGAGAGCGGGTTATGAGAGCGTTACTTGTGTTTACACAGGTCTTATCCCTCAAAACCGCAAATGGTTGCTATGATTACCACCCAAATTTTTAGCAGGTTATCAGCAGAAAGCCTAATCGTTGTGCCTTGCAAATTGGGTATCGACCCTATCTCTTTGGCTATCGACACAGGTGCATCGCATACTACTATTGACATCACGCCGCTTCTTTTGGCAGGGTATAATCTGTCGGAGGCGGTCGGTATGGAGAAAATAGAAACGGCGAGTAACGTAATAGATGCCTATGTTTTTATTTTGACTGAATTTACTTGTTTGGGTTTCAAAAAAAGAAATTTTAGAGTGTGCGCCTACGACTTTTTCTCCTACCATTATATAGGGGATTTTGACGGCGTGGTCGGATTAGACTTTTTTGAGGGTACAAAATTTTGTATTGATATGACGGATAATGAGATTACTATTCAAGTTAAACCTAAAAAATAACCGCATCAACCAATGCAGCAGCGCACCGCTTACGACCAAAATTGGAAAGAGATAGTCACGCATTTGACTGCCGAATTTATTGAGTTTTTCTTTCCAAAACTCTACGAGTTAATCGATTTTTCGATTGAATTTGAGTTTTTGGAGCAAGAACTTTATACTATTTTGGAGCAAGCCGACGAAAAAGATAAAGGCAAGCATAAAAAACGCTATACCGATAAACTCGTAAAAGTGTATTTGAGAAATGGCGAAATCGAGTATATTTTTGTGCATATCGAGTTTCAAGGCGACAAAGGACAAGATATTGCACAGCGAATGTACCGCTATTATCGCCGCATAGAGGAAAAATTGAACAAAAACATCACGGCAATCGTCATTTATACAAGCGCGAATGTCCCAAAAGTTAATAATTGCTACAAAAACGAACATTTTGGCACGGAAATCAGTTATAAATTCAATACTTATCAAATCAGAAAACAATCCGAAGCGGAATTATTACAATCGTCAAATCCTTTTGCTTTGGTCGTTTTAGCAAATTTGTACGTTATTCAAACCAAGCAAGACGACCCGCAGCGTTTGATTTTCAAAAAGAAACTCTACGAACTCGCATTAGAAGCAAATTATACTGAAAAACAAACGCTTTGGTTAGTGCATTTCGTCGCCGATTTGATGTTGCTAAAGCCTGATTTAGAAGAAGAATTTGAAGAAACAGTTAAGGTAATCAAAACAAAAAATAATATAAATATGCGTACACGAAGCAAAGGTACTTATGGCTTGGCGAACGTCTTGAACCGTGAACTTTACGGCACAACGATAGACGAAGAACGCCAAAAAATACAAGCAATGATAACTCGTTGCTACACGCAAATGCAAATGTCTGTAAAAGAAATTGCAGAATTTTCAGGCGAAACGACGGCTGCTATCCGAAAAATACTAAAATCGCAAAATTTATTGCCGTAAAATTTGCTTTATTTGATTTTAAATTTCCTTTTCAACGTTCAGTTGTTAAGGTAAATTTCTGTTGTAAATAGGAAGGTGAATGTTTTTATCATCACACCCAAAAAACCCTTATTGTCCACCGCGACAATAGGGGTTTTTTTATTCCAAAATATCAATTATTTTTAAACCACAAACTATTTCATTACTTGAAGAAAGCATCTAAAATAAGTAGTACCAATATTATTCGTTTTTTGCATCAAAACTGCGTTAGATTATCCTTACAATACGCTGCATTGCACGTCAAATCTGCCTTGTTTTGTCGCAAAATCCTTCACAATATTTTGGCAGTACTTATTTTTTCTTCTTTCTAATCAAAACCCGTATCTTTGCTTTTTATTTGACTAAAAAACAGCACACCATATATATGAGTAAAAAAGAAACGGAGGCAAACGCAGCGGCGGAAGAGGTAGAATACTTGGAGGTCGTCGGGTCGCGGGTACACAACCTCAAAAATGTTTCGGTGCGCATTCCGCGCAATAAATTGGTGGTCATCACGGGCATTAGCGGCAGCGGCAAGTCGTCGCTCGCCTTCGACACCATCTACGCCGAAGGGCAACGCCGCTATATGGAGACTTTCGGGTCGTATGCGCGGCAGTTTATAGGCGAAATGGAACGCCCCGACGTGGAACTCATCACGGGTTTGAGTCCTGTTATCTCGATAGAACAAAAAACCGTGGGCAGCAATCCGCGCTCTACCGTCGGGACGATTACCGAACTCTACGATTTTTTGCGGCTGCTCTACGCCCGCACCGCCGATGCGTATTCCTACGTCACGGGCAAAAAAATGGTGAGCTACACCGACGAGCAGATGATTGAGCATCTGAAAGCGAATTTTACAGACAAAAAAATAGTGATTCTCGCGCCCTTGGTGCGCGGACGAAAGGGGCATTACCGCGAGTTGCTCGACGCGCAGCGCAAGCTCGGCTATACGCGAGTGCGCATCGACGGCGAGTTTCACGAACTCGTGCCTGGGCTGCAAGCCGACCGCTACTCGACGCACGATATTGAGGTCGTGATTGACCGCCTTCAAATGGGCGACGACCGCCTCGACCGCCTGCAAACCGCCCTCGCTACCGCGCTCCGCATCGGCGAGGGCTTGGTAGTCGTGATGAATTATGACAATAACGAAACCGTGCAGTTCAGCCGTACTTTGATGTGCGCGGATAGCGGCATCAGCTACGACGAGCCGTCGCCGAACGCTTTTTCGTTCAATTCGCCCTACGGCGCGTGTCCGCACTGTCGCGGATTAGGGACGAAATACGAGGTCGATATGAATTTGGTGATACCCGACCCGACCAAAAATATCAACGAAATAGGCATTGCGCCCTTCGGCGACGTGCGCAACAATATGACTTTTGATATGTTGCGCGCCATCGCCAAAAAATATAGTTTTACTTTTTCTACGCCAATTAGCGATATTCCCAAAAAAGCATTGGACGTTATATTACACGGCGGCGACGACAAAATGGCGTTAAAGAAAGCCTACGGCGGTCAAGATTATACCTATAATTTGGCAGAAGAGGGCTTAATCGCAATGCTCAAACGTTGGTACGAAAGTTCGGAAAGTGATAAAATACGCGATTGGGCTGCCGATTTTATGACGATTGTGCCGTGCAGCGAATGCAACGGGACGCGGCTCAAAAAAGACAGTTTATATTTTAAAATAGACGAAAAAAATATTGCAGAGCTTACGCAATACGACCTCGGAACGCTGTGCGAATGGGTCAGCAACGTCGAGGCGCGGCTTTCGGAGCGACAAAAAACCATCGGAAAAGAAATTTTTAAGGAATTACAACTCCGTTTGGGCTTTTTGCTGCACGTCGGCTTAGATTATTTGATGCTTTCGCGCCCTGCGGGAACGCTCTCGGGCGGCGAAAGTCAGCGTATCCGTTTGGCAACGCAAATCGGCTCGCAACTCACAGGGGTAACCTATATTTTGGACGAGCCGAGCATCGGTTTGCATCAGCGCGACAACGAAAAACTAATCACGGCACTCAAAGAACTGAGCGCGATAGGCAACACCGTTTTGGTCGTCGAACACGATAAAGATATTATGTTGGCGGCGGATTATTTGCTCGATTTAGGTCCGGGCGCAGGCAAGCACGGCGGCGAACTCGTCGGCGAAGGCACACCCGCCGAGTTCCTGACTCGCGACTCGATTACCTCCAATTATTTAGCCAATAAAATACGGATAGAAATACCCGAAGTGCGGCGCAAAGGCAACGGCAAAATGTTGAGTTTGCTTGGCGCAACAGGTCACAACCTCAAAAACGTGTCGATAAACATTCCGCTCGGGACGTTTAGTGTCGTGACGGGCGTGAGCGGAAGCGGCAAATCGTCGTTGATAAACGAAACTTTATACCCTATTTTGCGCCAATATTTTTACCGCAGCCGCCAAAAACCGTTGCCGTACAAGGCGATAGAAGGGTTGGATAATGTGGATAAAGTGATAGAAATAGACCAATCGCCGATAGGGCGCACGCCGCGCTCGAACCCCGTGACGTACACGGGCGTATTCACCGATATTCGGAATATTTTTGCGGAGATGCCCGAGGCGCGCATTCGCGGCTACAAAACGGGTCGTTTTTCCTTTAATGTGAAGGGCGGACGCTGCGAAACCTGCGAGGGCGGCGGTATGCGTGTGATAGAAATGAATTTTTTGCCCGACGTAAACGTCCTTTGCGAAACCTGCAACGGCAGACGCTACAACCGCGAAACGCTCGAGGTGCGCTATAAAGGCAAAAGCATCAGCGACGTACTCAATATGACGGTCAGCGAAGCGACCGAATTTTTTGTCGGTATTCCCAAAATACACCGCAAAGTACAGACGCTACAAGACGTGGGTTTGGGCTATATTTCGCTCGGGCAATCGGCTACAACCCTTAGCGGCGGCGAGGCGCAGCGCGTCAAACTCGCCGAAGAGCTATCCAAAAAAGACACGGGCAACACCATTTATATCCTCGACGAACCGACCACAGGGCTGCACTTCGAGGACGTGCGTGTGCTGCTCGGCGTACTCCAAAAACTCGTCGATAAAGGCAATACCGTTTTGATTATCGAACACAATCTCGACGTGGTCAAAGTGGCGGATTATGTGATAGATATAGGACCCGAAGGCGGCAACGGCGGCGGAACGGTCGTCGCGGAAGGTACGCCCGAGCAAGTAGCGAAGTCAAAAACAAGCCATACGGGGCGTTTTTTGAAACATGAATTGTAGGAAAAAAATTAGTAAGTATATTTGTAATTGGTATTACGCAAAAAGGTATAAAAGTGCGTAGATTTCGCAGTTAGCCGCATAGCGGCGACATATCGGTAGATATAGATAAACCGCTCATCAAGTTGCAGCGCAACGACATATTAAATATAGTAAGTTCATCTATTGAAAAATATGTCGCGGCTACGCAGCTTTAAAAGGACTAACTGTATTTATTTCTACCAATATGTCACCGCGACGCGGTTTATAAGCCACCAAAAAAGTACTATTTGCATAGCGTGAGCTATAAATTTCAAAAAAACAAATTTCATTTTTTATGATAAAAAATATCGACCACATAGGCATTGCCGTAGCCGACGTAGCTGCCGCAAACGCGCTATTTGCTCGGCTGCTCGGTCGCGAACACTACAAAACCGAAGCCGTAGAGTCCGAGGGCGTGCTAACCTCGTTTTTTCAAGTCGGCGAAACCAAAATCGAACTCGTCGCAGCTACGCGCCCCGATAGCGTCATAGAAAAATATATTGCCAAAAAAGGCGCGGGTATGCACCATATTGCACTCGAGGTGACCGACATTCGCGCCGAAATGAGCCGCCTGCAAAGCGAAGGTTTTGAGCTACTCAACGAAACGC
>JAYWGJ010000026.1:0-10547 GCA_043778315.1 Saprospiraceae bacterium
AGAAGTGGGTCGTTGGAACAACTTCAACTCGCTAAATGCAGGCGCAATCGCGCACAATGTATATGGTAAGCCTGGCAACTTTATGGTGACGGCGCATTATACCGACGGTGCTGTCATTTTGGACGTGCAACGCCCCGATAATATCATTAAAGTAGCCGCTTACGATACGCACCCTGCGCCTATCACGAGTACACCGTTCGAGGGCGTATGGGCGTGCTATCCTTATCTGCCGAGTGGCTTGATATTGGCAAGCGACATCAACGAAGGACTGTGGGTGTTTCAGCCTGCTTACGTTCGGGCTTCGTGGTTGGAAGGCGTGGTGCGCGATTGCAATAATAACGTACTCACTGGCGTAGATGTCACCATCAAAAGTGCGGGCGTAGCTATCAATAATACAACTTCGGTCGGCTCTGGGGTGTATAAAACAGGCTATGGCGTACCCGGGACGTATCAAGTGACGTATGCAAAGACGGGTTATCCGACTGTAACGCAGAATGTTACGCTCGCGTCGGGTGTTGTGACAAACTTAGATGTCGTATTAGCGAACGGTAGTTCTATTACCTTAAACGGTAACGTGCAAAGTCTTGGCGGTGCAGCTAATTTATTAGGCGCGACCGTCCTTATCAGCAACGCAAGCGGCAGTTTGACCGCTACAACCGACGCTAACGGTAACTTCACCGTCCCTTGTTTCGCCGCAGGCATCTATGATGTATATGTGGGCAAGTGGGGATACAAAGAGAAGGCGATTTTGCAACAAAACCTAAGCAGTGCAGCCTTTAATGTACAGCTTATTAAAGGCTATGAAGACTCTTATTTCTTCGACCTCGGCTGGGCGGTGAGCGGTAGCTGCGTGGCAGGAAAAGGCGTATGGCAACGCGGCGAACCTGATAACGTTTTGACGCAACAAGGGCAGCAATTTACGCCTGCATTAGATAATACTGCCGATTTGGGTACTAAATGCTACCTCACAGGCGCGGGTGGCGGGCAAATAGGTGCCGATGACCTCGACAATTGCTACACTATATTGACTGCACCCGTCATGGACTTAACCGCGTACAGCAATCCGACCGCTAACTTTGACTATTGGTTTACGAACCTCGTCACACAAGGCGCTGCGCCCGATGATAAGTTTTGGGCGGTAATGAATAACGGCACTCGACAAGACACTATATTTAGTACAACCGTCTCTCAGTTCGCTTGGCATGTGCAACAAAGCGTTCGTATCAAGGATTTTCAGCCGCTAACTAATAATATGCGCCTCACATTTATCGCTTGCGACCGTGGCAACAGCAATTGGTCGGAGGCGGCTGTGGATTATTTCAACGTGGGCGAATATGTCAGCACTAATACCCTGCAAGCCTTGAATATAGACGTTACTATATTCCCTAATCCTGCGCATTCTGCCGCGCAACTCCGCTTAACAGGCAAAAACGACCTCAATACGCGATATAATGTACACATTTATAACGTGCTTGGGCAAGAAATGGAGCAGCAACAGACTACTGGCACTGCCGAAGTCCTCACTATTGGCTCGCGCCTCGAGGCTGGCAGCTATTACGTCCGCGTAGAAGCAAACGGGGAGTGGTCTGATAGCAGTATGTTCGTTAAAAACTAAGTCTTTTTAGTGATTAACGATTAGTGATTAGTGACTAATGATTAGTGATTAATGATTAGTGTTCATCGGTTAGTGATTAATGATTAGTGTTTAGTGATTAGTGTTCAGCGAGAGAGTAAAAATTTTTTTTTGTAGTAATATTATCCTTCTTGTTGCCAGTATATACCTTTTACATTGTAATATCATAATTATAGTTAGCAATATCATAGTTACAGTTGATAGAATATCTTTTGCAGTGAATAGTTTATAGTGAACAGTGAACAGTTTTGCCGTCGCAATCAACTGTTCGCTGTTCACTGTTAGTTGTTCACTAATTTTTCATCACTGCTCACTATTCACTGTTAGTTGTTCACTAATTTTTTATCACTGTTCGCTGTTCACTGTTAGTTGTTCACTAATTTTTCATCACTGTTCGCTGTTCACTGTTAGTTGTTCACTAATTTTTCATCACTGTTCACTGTTCACTGTTAGTTGTTCACTAACTCTTTATCGTTGTTCACTATTCACTGTTAGTTGTTCACTAAAAACAATGGTTGCTTATTCCTTCTTTCGCATCTTAGTAGCCCTCGCGCAGGTGCTTCCGTTCCGTCTGCTGTATGTTTTTTCCGATGCGGTCGCCTTTATATTACAAAATATAGTAGGTTATCGCAAAGCGATGATATACAACAACTTGCGGCTGTCGTTTCCGAACAAAACGGAGGACGAAATACAAGTTATATTGTGCAAAAGCTACGCTAATCTTGCCGATATATTCGTAGAGGCATTCAAAGGCATGTCGTTTACCGAAAAAGATGTGGTACATCGTTTCCGAAAAGTGGGCGCGGGTTGGGATACCGCGAACGCGGTGACGGCAAAAGGCAGCACGTTTTTGGGAACAGGCGCGCATTACTGCAATTGGGAGTGGGGAGCTTTGGCAATGCAAATTCACCTCGATGCACCTATCTACGGCATCTACAAACCGATACAAAATGACCGCATAGATGCGTTCATGCGCGACCGAAGAGGGCAATGGGGCTTGCATTTGCGCCCTACGAACCGCACGGCAGAGACTTTGGTCGAGTCTGTTGGTAAAGCCTACGCCATATTTATGGTGTCAGACCAAAGCCCTTCCAACACGGACGCGGCATATTGGTTTAACTTCCTGAATAGACGCACGCCGTTCCTGCATGGACTCGAGAAGCACGCCCGAACGTACAACTATCCCGTCTTTTATTTCGATGTGGAACGCGTAGCACGAGGCAGGTACGACGTAACAGCGACCTTACTCGCCGACAATCCTTCCGCACTCGCCGACGGCGAACTCACGCGCCGCTATGCCACACATTTGGAAGCGTTAATACAGCGCGAACCCGCCAATTGGCTCTGGACGCACAACCGTTTTAAGTGGGCAGAACCTATTAAATAATTTTTATTGTATAATAAACAAAAACGTATTAAAAATAAATGTAATATATCCCTTAAATCTTTTAAAATACCCCCCTATTTTATGAAAAAGATACCCTTTATAGTAATTATACTGCTGTATAATGTGCTTTGTTTGGCACAAAAACCGTTCTTTCCTGTCAGTACCGACGGCAAAGTATGGTCTTTTATAGACGATAACGGCAAAAAAGTGCTGGATATAAAGCCTTTACTCACCGATTGCACCATTTTTAGCGAAGGACTCGCCGCAGCAAAAGATAGTCTTTCGGGTAGCTACGGCTATCTGGACGAAAAAGGCGCGTGGGCTATCCGTCCGCAGTTCACGGAGGCAGGTAACTTCGTCAATGGTCTGGCAGTAGTTGGCACAGCTTGCGACGCGAACTGTCTGACCGAGGCTGGCGGGTTGATGATATTCGGTTATACGAAAGTAATTGACAAAAAAGGCAAAGTAGTGTTGAATGACAACGCACAAGAGATAGAACCTGCTCTACGATTTTGGTTTGATGGCTATAACGACGGCACTTTGCTCCGCGTAACACACGGATTGAGCGTCGGAGACATCAAAACCATGATGAATAGGAAAGGAGAATTTGTCGGACAGCGTTCAGGTATGTGCTGTTTGACGGTAAGTGACGGCTGGATAGCCTATAATACTTATCAAGGCAACTATTATACGGACGTAAATGGCAAAATTATGCTCAAAATCAAGAATTTTGACCGCGTAAGCCCCTTTACAGAAGGCGTAGCTATCGCTACGGACACCTCAGAGCGTACTTTTTTGATTGATAAGAAAGGAAAACAGCTTTTAGTACTCAAAAATAGTGAATATAATTACGCGGGAGCGGTCGGAGACGGCTTATTTAGAGTTACATTTGCCGAACATGACGTTTATATGAACCTCAAAGGCAAAGTGGTGATTGATAATGCGTTTGTGTCGGCAAGTAGGTTTAGCAATGGTTTAGCACACGTCGAGGCAGCTGATAATAAACACTATTATATCGATAAAACAGCCAAAAAAGTCATCACGATACCCGAAACGAACCTTCAAGATATAGAATATGGCGAATTTACCGCCGACGGCTACGCCTTTATACGCAGCAATACAGGCTCTTTTGCGACGCAACCCGTCATAGAAGGCGTTGTATTCAAGAATGGAACGACCGTTTGGCGGCGTACCGTAGTCGAATAAGGCAGTATATACCTACAAAAAGCTATTTTTAGCGGTCACGAACCCTAAAAATAGCTTTTTTTTGTTGGTATAAGGAATAAAATAGGTATTATTCTAATGCTGCTGCCAAAAATGCGTTCATTGGTCGCGCTATATCGTAGTACGATAGCAATAATTGGTCAAACTCAGGGTCTAAAATTGTTTCGGGTGGCAAGTGACAACTAAAAAATAGCTGTTTATTGAATAATAGCGGCTCTTTTTCGGCGTGTGCTAACAGTTCTGGCGCGAGTCGTTTGTTCTTTTCGCCTTGCAGTCCGCCAAATACCCGCACAAAATCAGGGTCTTCGCAGCGCGCACGAAACTCCTCCATATTATTAATGATATAATTGCGGAGCGCAGCTACCTGCTTCGGGTCGGGTTGATAAGCACCGCCCGCAACCATCAGCTCGCCGCCGCTTAGCTGGCAATACAGCCCTATCACCTTCATTTCTTTACGCCCAAGTGGCGAAAAATTGAAAGACAAATGGTCTTTGTACGGCGTTTTGTCCTTAGAAAACCGCACATCTTTATAAACTCTGTATATACAATCCTTGCTTTTGAGGTCGGCAAACGACGGGTCGTGCTGCGCTGCCAAGTTGATTAGATGTTGTATAAACTGTTCGGTTGGCAGCTTCGCAACCGCTTCAAAACGTTGCTTATTGGTATCAAACCACGTCTTATTATTGTTTTGCGCAAGCTCGCGGAAGAAAATTAGATAATCGTTGGTAAAAAACATACTAAAAAAGATAGATTGTTGAAAATAAAATATACATTTGCACACAAAATTAATGAAAAATATTTGCTTGTAATAGCGTTGTAATAAAAATAAAATAAAAATAGGGCGGTATTATATTAAACTGTATCGGTACAAATTTTAAAAGTTTCGTTTGTTTGTTCCGCGTTTGCGAAGCCTTCGAGGCTTCGTAAACGTCTTAGTATTGCGTTTCTAACACTTTATCGTATTTGCAAAGTCCTCTGGGCTTCGTAAACATCAAAATATCAATCTTTCTTTTTACTTTTTATAACCATCTCAATATGTCAGAATTTAGTACCTCCGATAAACCCGTTAAGAGCGGCTTAGTGCAGTCGTTCGGGCTGTTTACCTTAGTGATGATAGTGCTTTCGTCGATGATAGGAAGCGGTGTATTCAAAAAAATCGCGCCTATGAGCGCGAATATGCAACACCCTTGGCTCGTGATGTTGGCTTGGGTATTGGCGGGTTTAGTTTCCTTGTTCGGCGCGCTCGGCAACGCCGAAGTAGGTAGTATGATTACAGAGCCAGGTGGTCAATATGCGTATTTTAAGCAAATGTACGGGCGATTTGTGGCGTATATGTACGGCTGGACGATGTTTTCGGTGGTACAAACTGCCACAGCCGCCGCCGTAGCGATGGTTTTCGCGCAAGCGACAAGCGTTATATTCCACGAGTTTGGCTATGAATGGTCTGAACTAACCGTAAAACTCCTTGCGGTTGGCGCAATAGCGTTGTTTACCTTCGTAAATTACAAAGGAGCAGCCTTTGGCGGCAGCCTGAACAGTATTTTTATGGGAACGATAGTCACCGCGCTCGTGCTGGTCATCATTCTAAATCTCACAATGGCGGGTGGCAGCCTCGCCAACCTCAATCACGCCGCTAACGCCGACGGTATCAGCGCGCTGCTGCGCAATATATACGCGGAGGCAGGCGTTACGCCCATAGGAACTACTTTTATGGAGCTAAAAGCACAGCTAAATACCGCTTTTGAAGCATCTGCAAAAGGTGGAGGCGGCTTAACAGCCGATGTACTCACCAAAATTAATTTTGCAAATATCAAAGATATTGCTGCAGGCAGCGAAGCGGTGACGGCATCGTGGGGAAGTATTTTGAGTGCTTTGTTTGCCACAATGCTCGGCGCGTTTTGGGCGTATGAAGGCTGGAATAACGTCGGCTATTTGGGCGCGGAGGTCAAAAATCCAAGCCGTAATATCCCGCTCGGCTTGACTATCGGCGTACTCGTCGTGATGGCGATATACACGCTCATCAATTTTTCGTACCTCTACGCACTGCCTGTCGAGCAACTCGTCAATGTACACTTACACAAAAACCAAATCGGTGCGGTGGAAGTCCTCAAAAGCTATATGGGGAGCGGCGGCATCTTATTAGTGTCGGCACTTATCGCCTTAGCCAACTTTAATACGACAAACAACTCCATTCTGACCGCGCCGCGTGTCACTTACGCGATGGCAGCCGATGGTTTATTCTTTAAACAAATCGCCGCAATTCACCCCATAAACAAAACGCCTGGTTTAGCTATCATTATCATGGGACTGTGGGCGATAATGTTTGTGTGGTCTGGGCAGTTTGACGCACTGACCGATATGTTGGTCTTCGCGTCGTTCATTTTCTACTTTATGGCAGCAATTGGTGTGTTCATACTCCGCAGTAAAATGCCCGATGCGCCGCGTAGCTATCGCGTAAACCTTATTTTCCCTGCTGTATTCGCTATTTTTTCTTTTTTTTTGGTGATATTCACGATATACAACGACCCTATGAATGCCGCAAAAGGCTTAGGATTGATGGCACTCGGCTTACCGTTGTACTTTTATTTTGAACGCGATAAAGGGTAAGGCAGTGAACAGTGAACAGTGATTTTAGTGAATAGTGAACAACTAATAGTGAATAGTGTTTTTAGTGATTAACGATTAACGATTAGTTAATAGTGAAAAAAAGAGTTGTTTAGGGATAATTATAATAAAAAAACACGCTATTTCTACCCGTAATAAGGTAGAAATAGCGTGTCTTTTTTTGTTTACAATATGACTACGCTTCTTCGGCAGCCATTGTCGCGTTAATTTCCGCTATCAATTCGCTTACGCTCACCATACCTTTGTCGCCTTCGCCTTGCAAACGGAGCGATACTTTGCCTTCGGCAGCTTCTTTGTCGCCTACCACCAAAATATATTTGACGCGTTTGAGTTCGGTGTCGCGTATTTTGCGTCCGATAGTTTCGTTGCGGTCATCTACATAGCCGCGCAGGTCGGCGAGGAGGAGTTGTTTTTGCAAATCGTTAGCATAATCCACCACTTTTTCGCTCACGGGCAATATCGCAAACTGCTCCGACGCGAGCCACAACGGGAACTTGCCCGCGCAGTGTTCTATCAGTACACTCACAAATCGCTCGACCGAGCCGAACGGTGCGCGGTGAATCATCACGGGCGTATGCCGCGTGTTGTCTGCGCCGATGTACTCGAGTTCGAAGCGTTCGGGCAGGTTGTAATCTACTTGAATTGTACCTAATTGCCACGAGCGACCGAGCGCGTCTTTGACCATGAAATCGAGCTTCGGACCATAAAAAGCGGCTTCGCCCAACTCTGTTGTCGTTGCCAAACCGACCTCTTGCGTCGCCTCGATGATAGCGCGTTCCGCTTTCTCCCAGTTTTCGTCGCTGCCTATGTATTTGGTTGGGTTTTCGGGGTCGCGGAGCGATATTTGCGCCGTGAAATCCTTGAATCCCATTTTGCGGAACACATATAAAGTAAGGTCTAATACGTTCAGGAACTCGCCTTTGAGTTGGTCGGGCGTACAGAAAATATGCGCATCGTCTTGCGTAAAGCAACGCACCCGTGATAAACCATGCAATTCGCCGCTTTGTTCGTAACGGTACACCGTTCCAAATTCTGCTATCCGAACAGGCAACTCCTTGTAAGAGTGCGGTTTATGTCCGTATATTTCGCAGTGATGCGGGCAGTTCATGGGTTTCAATAAAAATATTTCGTCTTTTTTGGGTGTGGTAATTGGTTGGAACGAGTCCGCGCCGTATTTCGCCCAGTGACCGCTTGTTTCGTATAGCGTTTTGCTGCCAATATGCGGCGTGATGACGGCTTGATAGCCGCGTCGGAGTTGTTCTTTTTTTAGGAAATCCTCTAATCGTTGGCGTAAAGCTGTACCTTTTGGCAACCAAATAGGCAGTCCTGCGCCCACTTTTTCGGAGAACATAAACAGCTCGAGTTCTTGTCCTAATTTGCGGTGGTCGCGTTTGCGCGCCTCTTCCAATAGGCGCAAATACTCCTCGAGTTCGGCTGCTTTCGGGAACGTTGCGCCGTAGATGCGCGTGAGTTGCGGACGGGTTTCGTCGCCGCGCCAGTACGCGCCTGCGATGCTCATCAATTTTATCGCTTTGATGTGTCCAGTATGCGGAATGTGTGGACCGCGACAAAGGTCGGTAAATTCGCCTTGTGTATAAAACGTGATGCTGCCGTCTTCCAAGTCGTTAAGCATCTCCAATTTATATTGGTCGCCTTTGGCGGTGAAATACGCCAAAGCGTCGCTTTTAGACACTTCTTTGCGGATAAATTCGTTTTTTTTGCCTGCTAATTCCTTCATTTTCGCCTCGATACGCGCAAGGTCTTCGTTCGTGATTTTTTGTGTGCCGAAGTCCACATCGTAGTAAAAACCAGTCTCGATGGCAGGTCCGATGCCGAACTTAGTACCAGGATACAACGCTTCTAATGCCTCCGCTAATAGGTGCGCGGAGGAGTGCCAAAACGTCGTTTTGCCTTCGCGGTCGGTCCAGGTGAGGAGTTGCAGGGTCGCGTCGGTCGTGATAGGTCGGTTCGTGTCCCAGCCTGCGCCGTTCACTTTCGCGCCGAGTACGTTGCGCGCTAGCCCTGCGCTGATGCTTTCGGCAACCTGCATTGCAGTTACGCCCGCTTCATACTGTCGACTCGCGCCGTCAGGAAAAGTAATGTTTATCATAAAAAAATAATTAATTGCGATTAATAATCATTCCATTTTTAGATATGATTATTAAATACGAGTGATAATTTAAAACTAAAACGTAAAATTAGTATTTTTTTGGGGATAATATTTAAATAATTGACTACTAGTACAGTGTGTATTAAATAAATTTGCATCAATTTATCTGCGAGTGTTAGTTTTTATAACAAAATCAAAATCCCCAAACGAGATTATTTAATCTACACTGTACTTAGTAGATGTTGCCAAATAAACAAGGTTGTCCGTAAAGCGCGATTTTAGAGTAAATATGTATACAAACGTTTAGCTTTAAAATGAGGGAGGATTATAACTGTTTTCCTTTGCTGTGAAGTACTTAGGAACGTGTAAAACTTAAGTTGGACGTTTTAGCTTGTCTTTTACTTCAATACCGCTTCACTCAATAAGTAACATGAGCGAATAAGAAGCCATAGAAAGGGCTTCTTATGTTGTGAACGCTGCGAAGCAGCGCAGCTACAACCCTTATTTCGTTTATTGTCTTGACTCAGCACGAGCAAAGCGAACTGGCGAAGCAAATCCTGCACAAAAATCTGTCCAACTTAAATTCTACACATTCCTAACTTAGATGTTGGTTCTTTATTTGCAGCCCTCTCCTACTGCGCAAACACAAAACGCACTAAATTTGCGCCCATCTGCAAGGCTTTCTGGCGGTTTTCTTCGGGGTCTTTGTGTACGCTTTGGTCTTCCCAGCCGTCGCCGAGGTCACATTCTACCGAGTAAAAAACGACCATTCGCCCTTTCCAAAACAAGCCGAAGCCGCGTGGCGGCGTGCCGTCGTGTTCGTGTATTTTGGGCAGTCCACCTACAAAATTGTATTTTTGATGATACACGCCGTGGTTAAACGGCAACTCTTTAAGCTCCGCTTCGGGGAACACTTTTTTGAGCGCGGGACGCACATATTGATCCATTCCATAGTTGTCGTCGATGTGCAAAAAACCGCCCGCGAGCAAATACATACGCAAGTTTTCGGCTTCTTGGTCGCTAAACTGCACATTGCCGTGACCCGTCATGTGGAGAAAAGCGTAGTTGAATAAATCGCTGCTGCCTACCTCCACAGGCACGTTGTCCACATCTAAATTCGTACCTAAATTTTGGTTACAAAACTTAGCGAGATTGGGTAGGGAGGTCGGATTAGCGTACCAATCGCCGCCGCCGTTGTATTTCAACAACCCCAAACGCAGCTTTTGCGCCGTTGCGCGTTGCGCAAAAGCGGTAGTATAACATACCAATAAGCAGCTTATCGCTAATATTATTGCCTTGAAATTCATAGTTTTTTTTATTTTGCAAATATTTAAATTCATTATATTATAAAAAATATTATTTATTTTCTGCCATCGCCAATCCTGCAATATGCCCTGCCGTCCATGCCGCTTGAAAGTTAAAACCGCCCGTGATAGCGTCAATATTGAGTATTTCGCCTGCAAAATAGAGATTCGGAAAGAGTTTACTCTCAAAAGTCTTGAAGTTCACCTCTTTGAGCGACACGCCGCCAGCCGTCACAAATTCCTCTTTAAACGTACTTTTTCCGT
>JAYWGJ010000027.1:0-10534 GCA_043778315.1 Saprospiraceae bacterium
AACAAGGCAGATTTGAGGCATGAGCAAGTATAGGCGACCAAAGTCGCGTATATGTCGTGAACACACGAAGTGTGCCTTTGCATTGTAACTAACCCGAGCGAAGCGAACTGGCGAAGCAAATCTAACGCAGTTTTGGCAGGAACAAAAATAAAGGTAGCAAAACTACCCTTATTTGCAGTGAACGGGCGTAGCCCAGACAAGTGAAAATATAGTACCTTATTTTGGACGCGTTCCTAAGGAATGTTCACGATTAAAAAATATAAAAAATGTTAGGAAATATAGATTTTACCAAAATTCTTTTTTTGGATATCGAATGCGTGTCTACCGAGCGACACATCGATAATGTATCCGAAAAACGGCTGCAAGAACTTTGGGCGAAAAAGGCAAAAAGCATCGGCGCGCTCGCCAAAGATATGGACGAGCAAAGCGACGAATACGCTGAGGCTTTGGCGTTTAGCTATCGCGACAAGGCGGCGATATATGCCGAATACGGCAAAATAATTTGTATCTCGGTGGGTATGATGGTGCGCGAAGACGGCGAACTCAAAATCCGTTTGAAGTCGTTTGCCGACCATGACGAAAAGCAGCTATTGACTGATTTTTCGGCGTTATTGCGCAAGTTCGACCCAAATAAAAACTACATCTGCGGACATAATATCAAGGAGTTTGACGT
The DNA here is from genome assembly GCA_043778315.1 of Saprospiraceae bacterium. Classification (GTDB taxonomy): domain Bacteria; phylum Bacteroidota; class Bacteroidia; order Chitinophagales; family Saprospiraceae; genus JBEEMU01. The sequence continues at coordinate 674 of JAYWGJ010000027.1, forward strand.
ACCCTATATGTGTCGCCGAATGGTGGTGCATCAGTTGCCGCTGCCGCCGATGCTCGATATTTACGGCAAAAAACCTTGGGATATTGCTTATTTTTTGGATACGATGCTGCTTTGGAAGTTCGGCGACTTCAAGTCGTTCACTTCGCTCAACACGCTCACCGCGCTGTTTGGTATTCCGTCGCCGAAGGACGATATCGACGGCTCGCAGGTCGGGACGGTATATTGGGACGAGGACGACCTCGACCGCATCTCTACTTATTGCATGAAAGATGTCCTCGCTACCGCGCAAGTCATGCTGTACTACGAGCATTTGCCGCTACTCACGGAGGCACAAATATTATATGTATAATTTTGAATAATTTATAATTACAAAAAGTGCGCAGCTACCCTTCAGTAGTGCGCACCTTTTTATTATGAACTAAAACTGGGGGAGAGTCAATTCAGATTTTGGGTATTAATTGGCTGCGCAAAAAATTAGCGCGTAGCGACCGTACTTGTAGTCACAATGACAGAGGTTTGTAAGCCGTTTTTGACAATTTGCGCACTCGCCTTTTCGGGTACATACAAAATATAAGTTACGACCTCTTGCAAATCCTGCCCACCGATTTTGATACTCTCGCGGTCAGGAGCGGTGAGCGTAAACACACCATTTTGATTATTTACCTGTACATCATAGCGTTTTTTTGCTAAAAATGCTTGAAAAAGATTGATATTTCCGTTTTTAAGGTCAATATCGGTTTGAAGACGCAGGGCGGCATTTTCTGCCACTTTTAGCTGTACCTCGCCTTTGAGGTCGTACACGACGGTAGTTGCGCCGTTGAGGTTAAAGGATTTGACAAGGCTTTTTTGCACTTGTGCAAAGGCATTCGTGAGGATAAGGAGTGCGAATACGAAGCTGAAGGTAACTTTTTTCATAACTTACGCTTTTTATAAGAGCTTAAGCTCTTATGGTGACGAGTAGATTTTTATGCTATAATTTGCAATTTTAAACATTAGAAAATATTATTTTACTTTATATTGCAAAGTTATGCATATATTTTGAAGTAAACAAATTTATATTATAAATATTTTAGTATGTGTTTATAATACAATATTATAATCTGATTAATTAAACTATTATAAAATAAAAACAATATACCAATCATAAAAGTTCCCTAAACCAAATTTAATTTCAAATATTTATTTTTATAATTTGTAAATTAAATACTAACCTCTCGAATGCAATTTTTTGACTATAATTATATGTGTCTAATTTGCTTTTTGGAAGTTTTCGAATTAATTTAGTTTACAAATAATCCAAAAAAGCACTACATTTACTTCGTAAAACAAGTAAAAAATCTTTTTTTTGTGCTATCTATTCGCAGTTTTTGCTTTCTACTCTCTCTATTTTTCGCGTTGCCGTGTACCTTACACGCGCAGGTGTACAAACATCGGCATTTTACAACAAACGACGGACTAAGCAGCAGCATGATTTACCACGCGCTGCAAGACCGCGACGGCTACCTCTGGCTCGCGACAGATGCAGGCGTGACGCGGTTCGACGGGACGCATTTTCAGCCGTTTTATAAAGAAAATGGCTTATCCGACAGCGATATTATCCATTTGGTAAAAGGCAGAAATGGCGAAATTATATTTTTATCCTACAACGGTAAATTATCGTTTTTCAAAAACGGGCATATTTATAATCCTACCAACTTTCCATTACTACAAAAAGCCACTTTTCGCTCGCCCATATTATCGGGTTTTCAGGCGGCTAACGGTGACTTTTGGCTCGCTACTAATAGCGGCGATATTTATCGCGTCAATACCAAAGGCATCGACAGCATCGGACGAAAACCGACAGCAGTACGCAGTCCCGTTCGCTTCTTTCACGAAGGCAGCTCAGGACGCATTTATATAGACGGTACTTATTTTATTAACAAAAATAAAACCATTGTAAAGTGTAATTTCGGCTATACGCCCTTGGCAGATAACGCTTTTTTTCAGAACGCCGACCGTCCCGACCAAGTTTTGTTCCTTGCCAAAGAGGGTATTGTGCGTATGCGCGACAGCGCGCAAAGCCTTGTTTTACCTATAAAAAATATCGTAAATCCGTTCAAAAAGGCTTACGGCTACCTTAGCGAAGACTCGAACGGTGATATATGGTTGCCGACTATTGGCGACGGCGTTTATATGTATCCGAACCCTTCGCGCCGTCCTATTTCGCCGCCTATTCATTACCTCAAAGAGGCGAAAATAAGTACCGTCGTCCGTGACCACGAAGGTAATCACTGGTTCGGAATGCTCGGCGAAGGCTTGTATATGTTGCCCGCAAACTACGAAACTGCCGTTACTTATACCCGTGAAGATGGCTTAAAAAGCGACCGCGTAGATGCCGTTCTGACCGACCGACAAGCCAATATTTGGCTTGGTATGGACGACGCGACTTTGCAGATTATCCGACCCGACGGCGTAATCGGAACGTATCCTATCAACTTACCCGAAGGCGTAAACCGCTCCTATCAAAATGTTTTGCACCTCCACGAAGATATAAAAGGTAGAATATGGGCTATGTTACCAAATTATATTTGTATGATTAGCAATAATAATAATCAATTTCAACAAATACTTATTCCGAATAAAGACCAAAAGGCGCAATATAATTTTAAATCATGGTCGTTTGTAGATGCCGCTCACGCATACATCGGTCACTCACGCGGCGTGCTGCAACTTGCGCCCGCCGATGCGCCTACAAATGCGCCAAACGGCACGCAAAAAACCGACAAATACAGCATTCAACCGACAAGTTTCGCGACGGGTTCTCGTGCTGTGTATAGTATTTTTTGTACGCTTTCGCGTCAATTACTGATGTCTTACCTCGACGGCGTACAGCGACTAAGTGATAATAAAGTGACAGGTTTGGCTTACGCCAATAAATATTTAGCTGAAAAAGTGAACAGTATTGCGCAGCTACCCGACTCCTCTTTGGTGTTTTCGGTGGACGGCTACGGCTTATTATTTATGAAAAATGACCGAACGACGCAGCATTTTTCGCAACACAATACCTTATTAGATAACGTCTATAAACAGCTTTTTGTGTGCGACAGTTTGCTATGGGCAGCAGGGAATCACGGCTTGACGCGAATTGTTTATCAAAATCATAAAATACAGCATATCAGTACTTTACGCACGTCAGATGGGCTGCCGTCCGACGAAATAAACGGCGTATTCGCGACCAAAAACAATGTTTATGTAGCTACCGCGAAAGGGTTTACGATACTGCAAACTTCGCGAACCGGTCAGCAACTCGCGCCGCCGCAGGTGTATATAGAACCGCTTATCACTAACCCAAATACGCCTAACAAAATCACACCGCTCTATCCAAACAGCCGCATCACACTCAATTACGAAGCGATTGCGTTCCGCGAACCCGCCGCCGTACAATACGAGTATCGGCTCAATACGCAAGCTGCATGGATACCGACGCGGAATACGGTACAGACGTTTTCGGAGCTACGCCCAACTACTTATCAGTTTCAGGTACGCGCCCGACACTTAAACAGTACTTGGTCGCAGCCATGCACCTATATTTTTACGGTGCAGCCGTTTTTTTATCAGACGTGGTGGTTTTTATTGGCGATAAGCGGCATAGTAGCAGGTGCGGTTTCGTTGCTTATTCGGTGGCGCATCGAGCGCAACGAACGCCGCAAGCGAGAGCGTTTGATGTCGGAGAAAAAGATGACGGAACTCGAGCAGCAAGCCTTGCAGTCGATGATGAACCCACATTTCATTTTTAATGTGATGAACTCGGTGCAGTATTTTTTAAATCACAATAATAAAGAAGCGGCAAATAAATACCTGACTCAATTTGCGCGCTTGCTGCGCAATAATTTGGAATACTCCAATAAACCGAGCATCAGTTTGGCGCAAGAATTGGAGTATTTGCAACTTTATTTGTCGTTGGAACAACTCCGTTGTGGCGATAGGTTAGCCTACGTTTTTGAGATAGACGACGACCTCGACACCGATTACATTTACCTGCCGCCGATGCTTTTGCAACCATATATAGAAAACGCGATTTGGCACGGCATCATGCCCGCAACCGCAGGCGGAACGATACGCCTCGCGGCGAGCGAAGCGAACGACACCTTATATATAAGTATAACCGATAATGGCGTGGGTATAGATAATAGTCGCGCCGCTAAGCTCGAAAACCCCTCGAGCCACCATAGTATTGCGCTTGCGCTCACCAAAGAACGCTTACGCATTTTAGCCGAACTCACGAACAAGCCTTACGGCGTTAGCGTAGCGCAAACGAGCGCGCAAGGCGGCACAACCGTAGCGATGCAGTTATGGATAGGAGACGTTTAATGAAGTAAATACCTAGAAATTAGTAAACACATAATAGCTCGATTTGCGGTTTCTATCTATCAAAAAGACCCGAATTTCGGTTGTTTTCAAGCCTTTTTCTGCCAAAATAGGCAAAAGCGGCGCGGCATTAATACTGTCGGTAATAAAAACGGTTGGTGTTGTGCTACGCATAACTTCGTCGGCACGCACGCCGTTTTCGCCGCCCGAGCTTACCGCAAAACCGTTTTGTTCGCCATAAAAATAAATAGACGGCAGATTTGCTCCAGGATTCGCGTTAATAATCAAATTTTTGGTGCGTCCGCCTGCTAGTTTCAGGGCGGTTTGTACGGCGCGGCGCGTCGCGTCGCGGCTGTGTTCTATGAGCGGCATCAACATCACCCAAACCGACAACATAAACATTGCACCACCCGCTACCGCCGTAGCTTGCGCGGCAAAAGGTTTATTGGCATAATAAAATATAGTGGAGCATAAAGCAAACGCCCAACAAACCGTAATTACGGGCATTGATGCTCTAAACCCGTCGGGTCCGAATACCGTCATAGCAAAATAACCTATTGCGGTAGCAAGTATTAGCACAAATAATAATTGGAAAATAGCGGTATTTCTAATCCATTGTTTGTATAAATAATTAGGAATATTAGACTGATGTTTCACCATTTGCTGCGCAATAAGGATAGCCAAAGCGGGCTGCGCGGCGATAGAATACGCGGGCAATTTGCTGCGCACCATTTCGTAAAAAACCCAACCGAAAAGCAGCCAAGCCACAAAAAAGAGGGCGTTGCTTTCGCGCAATTTGAATCGTTGGTAGAGGTCGGCGAGCGCAGGAAAAAGGTAGGGAATGACCCACAAAAAGCAGACTAATAGTACCACAAAATGATAGCCAGGAGGACCCGTCCACGTCACATTGACGGCGTTGCTGCCGCCCACACGCTTCATCACATACCAATCCCACAAAAACGAAACGAGTACGCCGCCGTCGTGTTGCCACGACGCATACGCCCACACGAGTAGCGGCGCGAGCGCGAGCGGCAGCCCTATCCACGATTTTAAGAGTAATAAATATTTTTTATCGGGGTGCAAAAAGTATAAAAATACAAACATTCCGCCTGTTAAAATCAATATCGGCGGACCTTTGAGCAGCACACCGAGTGCAACCGCGAGCCAAAATACAAAGACGTGTTGCCGCTCCGCAGGGAATAAAAATACAGAGCGCAAGGCAAAAACCGCCAGCGTTTCGTAAAAAAGCATTTCGGCATCGAGTACCGATATTTTGCCCAGAGTAGGCACGAGTATCGACACGCTCAAAATCATTACAGACCATTCCGCTACCGCTTTGCCAAATAATCTTTTGCCCCAAATCCACATCACCAAATATGTACTGAGTGTAGCCAATAAGGCAGGCAATCTGACTACCCATTCGTGTACGCCAAAAACGCGGTAGCCCGTTGCGATAAGCCAAAAATGCAAGGGCGGTTTGCGGTGCATACCAAAGGCGTTGAAGTACGAAATATCGAGCCAATCGTGCGTTTGCAGCATACGATTAGCGAAAGCCGCATAAGCCGCTTCGTCTTCGTCCCAGAGCATAGTGCCGTCGATGCGCAGCAATAAATTCAGGATTGCAAAGCCTAATATAATATAAAATAAGGAATTTCTGATGGTCATTTGAGGTAGATTTGAGCGCAAATATAGGTCTTTTTTGTGGAAAAAGCAATAACTAATTAGAGTCAATAAATCCCGCAGCTACAATTTACTGTCATTACTATCCGTCGGATAGGCGAGGCGGACGTGATTGATGCTTTTGAGTAGCTTCTTAAAAACGGTTTTTGCCGTCTCCAAATCTCTGTAAGACAGCTTAGAGTCGTCCAATTGCTCAAGGCTTATTTTGTGCGAAACGATTTTTTCTACCAACAACTCGATGTCTTGTTCGTTGGGTTGCTGCAAACTTTTGGCGGCTGCCTCGATAGAGTCGGCGAGCATCAGCAGTGTCTCTTCGCGAGTATGCGGGCGCGGACCTGGGTAGCGAAACGCCGCATCACTCGCACCTTTATGGTCGGTTTCGTAGGCACGCCAAAAATACTCTACGCGAGTAGTGCCGTGGTGCGTGAGGATAAAATCGTGGAGGACGGCGGGTAATTTATGCTTTTTGGCAATTTTTACGCCTTTGGTGACATGACCGATAATCACCTGCGCGCTGCCTTCGGCGGTCAAGCCCTCATGTGGCGACTCGCCCGTCTGGTTTTCGATGTAAAACGTCGGCTCTATCATTTTTCCGATGTCGTGGTAGAGCGCGGCAACCCTTATCAGCAGCGCGTTCGCGCCTATCGCAGTGGCGGCGGCTTCGGCGAGATTCGCCACCTGCAAAGAGTGCTGCAAGGTGCCAGGCGCGTTTATCGACATCTCTTTGAGGAGCGGATGCTCCAGGTCGTTGAGGTCGGTGAGCGTCACAACGGTCGTGAACCCGAACAGCCGCTCCACGATAGGAATGATTGGATTAGCTAACAAAGTCAGAAAAACACTCAATCCGATTGATTTCATTATCGACCACTCGATACTCATAAAATTGCCTTCGCGTATCAGCTGTAACCCGATAAAAGATAGCGCGTAAGCCAAGAAAATATACTCTAAGGCGAAGAAAAATCGCGACCAACTCCGCGTGCCTGCACGCGACAGCACAGCCGCCATGCCCGCCGCAAGTTGTATAAAAGTAAAGGTGAAAATATTGGTCAAACCCGATAAATAACTTGCGATAAGCACGACCACAAAATGCGTGATAAGGGCTAAACGCGCCCCGTAAAAGTTGGCTATGACGATAGGAACGATGCAAAAAGGTATCGCGTAGATGCTCAGCCAGCCTACCGAATTAAAAAAATACGTCACATAACAAAATGACAATATTAATAATAATAAAAAACTAAGCTGCCGCAAACTACCTATTACCCCGGGGAAATAACTGTGAATATACCATAAAAATAGGCTAATAATCACGCTCGTTAATACAAAATACCCGAGCCAATAACCCCACAAACCGGTACTATTGTGCTGCTCTTGCTCGTAATGATTGCGCAGCGAGAGCAGTTTTTGGTAATATTCGTCGCTGATATTGCTGCCTTTGGCAATAATCAATTCGCCTTTTTTGACCATGCCGCGAAACTGCGTAATTTCGCTCAACCGCTGCAATCGTGAACGATTAGTGAGTGAGTCACTGAACACAATATTGGGCTGTAAAGCGTCTTTTAGCATAGGATATAAGAGCGGCGCGGCGGTAATACCGCACTTATCGAGCGTGTCGCGTATCGCCGCTACGGCATCGTCGATGGTCTTGACTTGGTCGCCCGCGAGCTGCTCCACCGTATTATTGCGCACCAAATAAATGCCGTAGCCTTGCTTATCATTATCAATCGCGGCAATTCCTATAACATACAAGCGGTGCAAAATGCTTTTACCTAAGCTCAAATAACGCAGCGAATCGTTCACAATACCAACGGGCAGCCGCGCATCAGCCGTCGTTTCATGCGCTGACTGATGAAACTGCTCTTTAAAATGCTGCATCAAGTCGTTTTCTACGCTCGGAAGATACTGATAGTAGCTCGGCGAGCTTTGTGTGGCACGTTGCACCTCCTTTTTGTACTCCGCCTCGGGCTTCTCGATAGCGTAATCCACTGGTGCGAGCAAATCGGCGTGTCGCCACGCCTGCCCTTTCTCAAATTCGTACTGAAACGGCTTCGCATTAGGGTGCAGAAAGCTGATAATGCCAATTATCGCCACACAAAAGGCGAACCGAACCGCCACAGGAACGTTGTCGTGCCACAAATTAAATCTAAACAAGCCAATTTTATTTTTAAGGTAAACCGTTAGGCAAACAATCCAAATCATTTATTGATGTAAAAATACAATATTTTATTTTATAATGTTAATTTTACTAAAAATACACACTGTTTTATTTTTATTCTTCGTTTTATATGTACCTTTACTTTTAAATACAGTGATTAGTGATTGGTGTTTAACGATTAGTGATAAACGAGAGAGGTTAGTTTTTGGTATAAAATACCATGAAATTACATAATTATAGTATATTATTACATAATTATAGTATATTATTACATAATTATTGAACAAAATTGAACAAAATCGTATCAAAATAGCATATTTTACCTAAAAAATCGATAATTATCGATAAATACTTCAATAAAAATGAAAAAAATGCCAACTATACGATTCGACAAGCCAACTATTAGATAAAGTATGCCAACTATTAGCTCGGACAAGCCAACTATACGATTCGACAAGGCAACTATTAGCTCGGACAAAGCAACTATACGATTCGACAAGGCAACTATGCGATTAGTGATTAGTGATTAACGATTAGTGGTTAGTATTAAATAGTTCAGCAGCTCCGTTTATTAGTTTCATAATAAAAAAATAGAATTTATCTACTTCATTTTATTGTGCGAAAGCCTCGTTTATTAGTTTTATAGTAAAAAAATAGAATTTATTTAATTCATTTTAGTCCTCGCCAACATCGTTTACAGCTTACAGCTTACAGTTTTTACAGTTTACCATTAATTTTAATCAGTCACATGCAAAACTTTATCAAAATTAGCCTTATTTTATGCTTCGCATTGGTGCAAAACGGCATACAGGCACAAGAGTTTTTTAATATGACGAAGGTAGGACACCTCCCGTTGTACAATCGCGGCGAAAATAACGGCGCAAACGGCGGTTTAGTCGCCAATGACGTGACAGGTTTTGTCAAAAACGGCGTAGAATATGCCATTGTAGGTATGTATAAAGGCACTTCTATCGTCAGTTTGGCTAATCCAGCCGCACCCGTCGAGATTTTCTTCATTCCAGCAGGCAATACCACGGGTAATGATTGGCGTGACGTAGAGATTTGGGGCAATTACGCCTACGTTACCCAAGAACAAGAGGGTTCGGGTGTGCTTATCATCAACTTAGCCAATATTCCAGCCACCGAAACCCATCAATGGTGGACTCCGAGCGTCACCGTAGCGGGCAATACGCAGACCTTAACCTCCACGCATAGCCTTAATATCAAAGATGGCTTTATGTATTTGAACGGGAGTAACATTGCACAAAAAGGGGTACTCATTTATGACGTAAACACTACGCCTGGCACACCTATATTCAAGGCAGCAGTAGATGATGCCTACACACATGATAGTTTTGTGCGCGGAGATACGCTTTTCGATGCCAATATATACGAAGGGAAGTTCAGAACTTATAATGTTGCTAACAAAAGCACGCCCGTACCTATCGGCATACCTCAGGCAACACCGTTCTTGTTCACACACAACTGCTGGACATCGGATAATGGTCGCTATATATTCACGACGGACGAAAAAGCAAACGCACCTGTCGCCGCTTACGACATCGCAGACCTTAATAATATACAAGAAGTGGGTCGTTGGAACAACTTCAACTCGCTAAATGCAGGCGCAATCGCGCACAATGTATATGGTAAGCCTGGCAACTTTATGGTGACGGCGCATT
>JAYWGJ010000028.1:0-3545 GCA_043778315.1 Saprospiraceae bacterium
CATACGCAAATTGCTGATAGAAAAACCTTTGAGTAATTGCGTTCTGCCATCTAAGGTATATTGCATTTGTTCGGCATCTAAGCCCTTGATTAGCAAATAGTTGAGCGTATCTTGTGTGGCTCTGAAACCTGCTACGTTGAGGTCGGGAACGTTGCCGACCAAAATATTTTGTAGGCTACTAAAATTAAGCGGTACGTTGTATTTTTTTTGAAAATACGAAAATGGCGCAGCAATATAAGTCTGTTCTAAGCGGTTGAGGATTTTAACGCTGTCGGGCGTAAGTATTGCGCGCGCGCCCTCTATCCCAAAAAGCGAAGCCGAGAGCCAAATCACGCTATCTTTTTTAAGGCGTATTTTGGCATTGATAGTGCGCGTCTCGTCGGGCTGTGTGATAGTTATTTGCGCGGAAGCGGCAAAATTTTGGTATTTTATTTGATTTTTATCTAAAATGCTCAATAATTCGGTTACATTTTGCTTTTTAATCACGCCCGTTTGCACTTTTTTAGTGGTATGACAAGACATTAGCATACCAAAAAAGCAGAAAAATATTATTTTACAATAAAAATTGTTTAAAAAACTATGTATTTGGGTCATTTTTTGCTTATTTTTTATTGTAATTTAAACATAATAGGTGGTATTTTTTTGCTTTTTCCTTTGATAACTAAGTTTTCAATGAAAATTTTGCAGCCCCACTCCATACGCGAACGCACCGAGTCTTGCAATGATTGACTCAACTGACTGCCAATCACATCGAGTTGCAACGGTTCTTTGCTTGGCGGGAAAATATTGATAGTCGCGCTTTCTATCGTCGTCGGTTTGCCGTTGATGCTGTACATCATTGGTTTATCTATCGCTTCGAGCAAATCTGGTTGCTTTATCGGCGTTATTTTATCATTAAATGCTTTTATTGTACCCCAAGAAAATTCGTTATTCTCGCCAATCAGTGTAAATGCACTTGCCGCTATTACGACAAAAACAAGTATCGGAAGTGCGTATTTTAGGTTTTTTTTCATAAAAAATAATTAATGGAGGTGAAAATTATTTTGGTAAATTAACGCATTCATGCTAATTGACTAACAATAACTATGCTAATTATTTTCACAAAAATACAATAACATATTAATAATAAAAATATTATGGTAATATTAAACTTTTCCGCTCTCCTGCCACGTCTCAAACGCTTGTACTACGGCTTCTCCGTTCCATTCTGCCTCGACGTTTTTTATTTTTAAAATATGGTCGAACAAGCGGTCTTGCGCATAAGCCTCGCGCAAGGCTTCGGAGTACGGCATCGCGCTGAAGGTGACTAAGGAGTAGAGCGGCACGAAGCGGTCGGGGAATTGCTGCCCGAGCCACGCGGCTATTTTTTGGCGTAGGAGGAACTGCGGGTCACCGACCAAGTCGCGCATTTCTATGAAGTTGCGCAGGGCGAGTTCGGCGATGCCGTCCGCGTCGTCGGGGCGCGACGCGCCAAACGACTCGAAAATAGTCGTCCAGTCTTCGGCGTGTTCGTCCATCATATCGTCCAAAATCACACAGTCCTCAAAGCCCGAGTTCATACCTTGACCATAAAACGGGACTATCGCGTGCGCCGCATCGCCGAACAGCAACACTTTGTCGTCTAAGTTCCAAGGGCGGCAGCGTATTGTGACTAAACTACCTACGCCGTTTGTCTGAAATTCTTCGACGAGCGTAGGCATCATCGCCTTCGCATCAGCAAAATACTCCTCAAAAAAAGCGTTGATTTGGGCAGCCGTATGCAGGTTCGCGAACGATTGCGCGCCGTCGTAACCCAAAAATAAGGTGCAGGTAAAACTGCCGTCGAGGTTAGGCAGCGCGATAAGCATGAAGTGACCGCGAGGCCAAATATGGAGGGCGTTTTGCTCCATTTTGTAGCTCCCGTCGGCGTTCGCCGCAATAGTAAGTTCTTTGTAGCCGTAGTTTTCGAACTGCTGCGAATAGTTGAAACGGGGGCGTTTTTGAAGGTCGGCGCGGACTGTCGAGAACGCACCGTCGGTCGCAAATATCAAATTATCTGCCGCCGCTACGCTGGTTTTTTCTTGTGTTAAGTCATTGACAAACAAGGTATTACCTGTATCAATAGCTGTACCTTCGCATCGCTCCGAAAACTTAATTTTGACGTTGTCGTACTTTTCGGCGAGGTTAATCAGCTCTAAATTCAAGCCACCACGCGACACCGAATATATTGCTTGTCCGTCTTTGCCGTAGGCTTGATAGACGAGGTTGCCCGCCGTGTCGTGCATCATACGCCCATACATAGGAATGCCTACGGCGCGCACCGCGTCGGCGATGCCCGCGCGCTCGAGTCCTCTGAAACCCCTGTCGCTTAGCGCGAGATTGATAGAGCGACCGCCCACATAACCCGCCTTGCGCATATCGGCACGCCGCTCGTATATCGTGACTTCGTAGCCGCGTTTAGCCAATAAAATACTCCATAAAGAGCCGACCAAACCTGCGCCGACGATTGTTGCTTTTTTGCCCATTTTTATTTATTTCAGCATTTTTAGTGCCACAAAGATAGGCTAAAACTAATTGTAAATAATATTATTTTTATAGGTCAATATTTTCGTTTGATATTACCTTTCGGGTCGGCGTTTTGTTTGTTGAGCGGCTCGAAAAAGAATTTATAACCCCAAAACAAGACTTTAACGTGCGCGTGTTGCGCTACCATGACCTCTTTTTTATCCACATAAACAAAATAATGGTCGACCGCCGCACGACCGATATTACCACTGCCGTCGTCGTCGGTCATGCGTCCCAACATTGGATAAAATGCAAGCGTTTGGGTAATATTACTTGTATTTTTGATAGAAACGGTACAAAACGGCGCACTGCGCACGATAGAATCCTTGTTTTCGTTCGTATTATCAAAATCCTCTGCCATAATATGCTCCAAACCCGTCAAAAAAGTTTTGGCGTTTGCCGCCATAAGCGGCGTAGCGGTAGTAGCGGTGCTTTGAAAAAATGGCTTCACCTCGTACTTACTGCCCGAAGCGGTGAGCTTGAACGATTGGTCTTTGTTCCCCGCGTACTCTACGCTCACTTCCGCCACCGTTCCCTGGGGGTATGCTACGAGGCTGCGGTCGCGCCAATCGTCCAAACCAGTCATAAAACGCGGGCGCAGCACGCCGTCCCAATTCGCAATATGCGTGATATATGGACGCTCGTAGCCCTCCATATATAGTATCGTTCCGTCTTGTTTTGGCGTATTATCGCCTACATAAAACGTTTTGCTGAGGTAGCCATTTTCGTATATTTCTACTTTTATGCCGTCGGTAGCCAAATAATGTTGCATATTTTTGAGCGCGGCGGTATCCACCGAATAGCGGACACGCACGTCTTTGAGCGTATTGAGTAGTACCTCAATCGCCGATTTGCGCACGTCGTATTTGTCGTTTACCGTCCATTTATTGCCGTTGCGGTTCAGCGTCACCGACGCGCCTTCTTTGTCTGCTATAAATATTTTAGTAATATTATTAACATTATGTACCCTAAACGCATTATCTTCGCCCATCATTGCCGAC
>JAYWGJ010000029.1:0-10487 GCA_043778315.1 Saprospiraceae bacterium
ATTCACAGACGCAATAAACCACGTCCCTATTCCATTCATAGACGCGATAAATCACGTCCCTACTCACCCGTCACGCGTACCAATTTCTGCGCTACGCTGTACCAGCCTGTACCTACTATTTTGACCATGTAAGTACCTGACGCTAAGTCCGATATGTCCATGTTCACTATGTTTGTACCATTGCTGATAGACAGTTTCATCGCACTCATCTGATGCCCTAATACGTCGTATATTTCTATGGTCGCGTCTTCGTCGCCTCTATCTGTGTAGAATTTTACGGTCACGTCGTTCGTGCTGTTCGGGTTCGGGTACAGGTTCGTCACGCCGTTTGTCGTCTCGTCGTAGCAGCCTTGCGTCGCTACGCTTTCCGCTAATCCGTACACCGCCGTCGTCCCGTCAAAGTCCGTTTGTACTAAGCGGTAGTAGTTATTGCGCGTCGCTTTACCGTCCGTAAATTGGTAGTTCCGTACCGTCGTGCTGTTGCCCGCCGCAGCAATTACGGCTAAGCTGCCCCACGTTTTGCCGTCTGCACTACGCTCTACTCGGAACGATTTTGCGTTCTGCTCGCTCGCCGTCGCCCAATTCAGGTTGATGCTACAACCGTCCGCTATACCTTTAAAGTACAGCAAAGTCACTGGTAACGGGGTCACATAATAGCCCGCATCGATGTTCGGGTTGCGCTCGCCCGCCGCTAACGCAATAACAGCCGTTCTGCCGCTTGTCAGGTCTGCATCGGAGTTGAAGAACGGCGTTTCGCCGCCTGCACTACCGCCGATCGTTCCCGTCGTTCCCGTCCGCGTGTAACCCGCTACTGCCGCAAACTCTACCACATAACTCGCTGGCGTAAGATTCGCAAACCAGTAAAACCCTTTCGCATCTGTCGTCGCCGTCGCTACGGGCGTAGTCAAATCGGTGCTAAGGTATAGGTTTACCGCCACGCCTGCGAGCGGCTGCTCGCCGTCATCTTGTATGCCGTTCTTGTCCGTATCTATCCAAACGTAATCGCCCAAAGCCGCTGTGTTTTGCACAATACCTGCATCTACACTCGAGTTAAACTCACCCGCAATCAAGGTCACATCTGCCGTTCTGCCTGTCACAGTATTTGCGTCTGAGCCGTTTGCTGTACCTGTCGTTTGCGTCGTAAACGTCGCATTCGCTGGCAAGCTCGCCGCATCAAACTCCACATAGTAAGTGCCTGGATTTAAGCCCGTAAACGAGTAGTACCCGTTGCCGTCTGTCACCGTTTTACCGATTACCGCGTTTGTCGCACTGTCGTACAAAGTAACTATTACACCTGCAACGCCTGCTTCGCCTGCGTCTTGTACGCCGTTGCTGTCTGCATCGAGCCACACATAATCGCCGAGTCCTGCTTTTTGTAGCGTCACGCCTGCATCAATCGTGCTATTAAACTCGCCTGCCGTGAGCGTGATTGGCGCAGTTTTACCCGTCGCCGAGTCCACATCGCTGTCGTTGGTATTGCCCGTTGCGTTCTGTTTGGTGAACGTTGCGCCAAGCGGAATGTTCTCGAATCCGACTACATAAGTGCCTGGCGTGAGGTTCACGAAGCTGTAATAGCCGTTCGCATCTGTCACTGTACTCGCTAATTTCGTTGTGCCGTCGGCTGCATACAATATCACCGTTACGCCTGCCAAAGGCTGCTCCGTTGCATCTTGTACGCCGTCGCCGTTGCTATCCAACCACACATAATCGCCTAAGCCTGCGCGAGTTGTGCTTATCAAACCTGCATCTGCGTCCAAGTTTACTTGACCTGCTGCGAGCGAGATGGTTGGCGTGATGCCACTTATTGGGTCTGCATCGCTGCCGTCCGCCGTGCCGTTCGTTTGCGTTGTAAACGTGAAGCCTGCTGGCAAGTTCGTAAACTGTACTTTGTAGTCGCCTGCTGGCAAGTTCGGGAACAAATAGAACCCGTTTGCGTCCGTCGTCGTCGTCGCGATTATCGCGCCCGTCGTTGCGTCCAACAAATTAACACCTACGCCGCTTATGCCTTTCTCGCCTGCACCTTGTGTGCCGTTGCCGTCGGTGTCGAACCAAACGTAGTTGCCGATTGCGCCTGTCGGCGCACCTGCTTTGTAAATACCTGCATCGACCGTCAATTTGTCTTCGCCTTGACCCAAGTTTATCGCATCGGTGATGCCTGTCGCTGGGTTTACGTCCGTGTCTTTGCTGTCGTCCGCGCCTGCGTCTTTGGCGGTAAAGCCGTAACCGCTTGGCAAACTCGCTGTCACAAATTCTACTTTGTAGCTACCTTTATCTAAGCCTGTAAATAAGTAGTGTCCTGTCGCGTCAGTCGTCGTTGTCGCTATGATTGCGTTGGTTGTTGCGTTAAGCAAATTAACCGTTACGCCACTAACTCCCACTTCGGTAGCCGCTTGTATGCCATCATTATTACTATCATACCAAACATAATCGCCGAGGCTGCCCTTGCCGCTCGCGCTACCTGCTGGGTACAAACCTGCATCGATATCGTCGCGGAAGGTTGTGCCGACCGTTATCGCATTCGTCTTGCCTGTACTCGGGTTGGCATCGCTGCCGTCGCCTGTACCGTTTGTCTGATTGCTAAATACAAATCCTGTTGGCACGTTGCTAAATCCAACCACATAATCGGCTGCTGGTAAATTATTAAACGAATAGTAACCCGTTTTGTCTGTCACAGTTGTCGCGATGACCGTCACGCCGTCGGCGGCGTACAACGTCACGGTGATACCACCAATGCCGCTCTCGTTCGCATCTTGAATGCCGTCTTTATCTGCGTCGTTCCAAACGTAGTTGCCGATGCCGCCTGTCGGCGCAGTCGCGTTGTAAATGCCTGCATCTACGCTGAGGTTTTTCTCGCCTGGGGCTAAACTGTAATATTTAGTGAAGCCTGTGGTCGCGTCTGCGTCGCTGTCTGTATTGTCGTTTGCTGCTGCTACGTCTTTGGTGGTGAGGACAAAGCCGCTCGGAAGCGTCGCTATCACGAAGCCAACTTTGTAGCGTCCAGCGTCCAAATTGTTAAACAAGTACTCGCCAAGGGCGTTTGTTACGGTCGTTGCGACTATCGTATTTGTCGCGTCGTATAGGTTTACGGTCACGTTCGGTACGCCTGCTTCGCCTGCGTCCTGCACGCCGTTATTGTTCACGTCGTTCCAAACTCTATCGCCAAGTGCAGCTTTGCCGCTCAATACTGGTACTAAACCTGCATCTATATCGGTGCGTTTATCGCCTGCGGCAATGTTAATTACTGCCGTTTTGCCTGTCGTCGCGTCCGCGTCGGAGCCGTCGGTAGTGCCGTTGGTTTGCGTCGTGAACGTCAAGCCTGGCACTGTACCAAAGCCAACTACATAGCTACCCACTGCAATATTATCAAATAAATACTTGCCGTTACCGTCCGTAATGGTCGTTGCAATTATGGTCGTGCCGTCGGCTGCGTACAGCGTCACGGTTACACCCGATACGCCTTTTTCGCCCGCCGTTTGTACGCCGTTGCCGTCGTCAAACCACACATAATCGCCGATGCTCTGCGTGGTCGGTTCTGCAAAATAAATGCCTGCGTCCACGTTCCGCTCGTTCTCACCACCGCTTAATGTGATGGTGTTGCTTCTTCCTGTGATTAAATCTGCGTCCGAGTCGGTCGCTGTGCCGCTATCCGCGCCACTGCCTTTTGGCGAGAAAACGTAGTTCGTCGGTAGCGTAAAGCCTACCGTGTAGTCGCCTGGCGTTAATTTGTCAAACAAATAATTGCCATAAGCGTCCGTCTTGGTAGAGCCAACTGCTTTGCCTACACTATTATATAGTGTTACGGTTACGCCTGCTACGCCAACTTCTGAGCCGTCTTGAACGCCGTCTTTGTTGGTGTCAGAAAAGACGCGGTCGCCGAGAGAGGCGGGAAGCGTACAAGTTACGGTTTGCACACCGTCAATATTGGTACAATAACCACCTACATATCGTACATACACTAAGTAATCATTGGCGGATAAGCCAGGAAAAACATTACTGCTTTGCCAACCAATAAAGGTATAAGGTGCTGTTGTACCAGTGCGCAAACGATACTCTAATGCGCCTGCTGCGCCTGTTGCATTAATCGTGATGATACCATTATTAGTCCCACAGAGGGACTCGTTGGTGGTAACAACACTATTAATTACTATGGCAGCGCGTACCAAAATAGAAACGGTCGCTGTACCTGTACAGCCGCTTGCGGTAGTCGCAGTAACGGTGTAAATGGTTGTGCCGACAATGGGAGATATGTTTATGCTTGCAGTACTTTCGGTGGTACTCCATGCGTAAGCAACGCCGCCGCTCGCACTTAGATTCGTACTTTCGCCTTCGCAAAGACTTGCTGTGCCGCTAAGCGCAATAATGGTCGGCGGAGGGCTGAGCGT
Source organism: Saprospiraceae bacterium (assembly GCA_043778315.1). Lineage (GTDB taxonomy): Bacteria > Bacteroidota > Bacteroidia > Chitinophagales > Saprospiraceae > JBEEMU01. The sequence continues at coordinate 4,383 of JAYWGJ010000029.1, forward strand.
AATACTTGTACTTGCCGTACAGCCGTTTGTTGCCGTAATAGTTACGGTATAAGCCGTAGCCGAGGTAGGTGTGACGGTGTGCGTAGCCGTTGCAGTCGCGTCGTCCCAGGCATAAGTAGAAACAGTACCACCTGTCAAATTCGCCGTTAATACTGTGTTTGGTGATACGCACGAAGTTGGCGCGCCACCAATAGTAGCTGCTGTATTACATCGGTATCCTGCATCAATAGTCGGGTTGTCTTTTGCCGTACCTGTACCGCCAATATTAATTGCAAACGCAGGAGAAAAACCATCTGTTGTGTTTGCATCAGAATTATTATCTGTTGTGGCGGTAGTTGTGGGTGTAGTTAAAATCTTACTATTATTAGTTGTTGGAAATTTGACTTTATAGTTGGCACTTGCCGTGATTATAAAGTTGTAATAGCCAGGGTTGCCTGTACCGTTGTTTGCGGTAAGCGTTGTTTGGGCAAATGCGTAATTGCCGCTTCCGGGTGTGGTTTCTTTCCAAAGTTCTACGGTTACGCCGTTGATACCTGCCGAAGCGGGTTCGTCGTTTGTGCCGTTGCTATTGGTGTCGTTCCAGACGTAGTTGCCGACCGAGCCGAGGGGCGTAAAGCCAAAATCAAAAGAGTGGTCGGTTTCGCCCGCGCTACCTGTGGTAGCTAATATATAAGGGAAGCCGTTGATGGCTGCGCCGAGTGCGCCTGTTAAGCCAGTTGCGATAGTCGCGTCGTTATCGTTTTGGTCAGGGTTAGTGCCTTGACCTGTATTCGCATTAGTAATATTGTAGGTGGCTGCGCCTACGGTCAAAGTACCACCTGCAAACGGATTAGTGCCGCCGTTGCCGACTACTATATAATAAGGTGTGATTGGCGTTAAGCCAGTAAAACCTGTACCTGATGCCGCACCCGTAGTGGCGTTTACACCTGCATTATCTACATTACCTTGATTAAAATAGTATTCGCCTTTGGCGTTAGTGGTGGTTAAGCCAACTAATACACCTGCCGCGTTGAATAACTGAACCTTGATATTGGCGATACCTGCTTCGGTGGGGTCTTGTACGCCGTTCGCGTTGGCATCAGCCCAAACGTAGTTACCGATTTCGAGCGGGGATTGATTACAAAGTATTTCTACATCGCCCATACCGCCTGCTTTACCAAAGTTTCCGCCAGGTGCGTCCGATTCATTATATAAAAGTTGTGCGTTGTTAGCCTGCCCTGTTGTATTGCTATAATAGCGCACACCACCCGAGTTATAGTTATCGCGAGGGTCAAAAACCGTGTTTAATATCTCTCCTTTACCAGGAAATAAGGCTAAACCACCTAAACTAGTTTCATCGTGATTAGATGGGTTACTCAGTACGCCTAAAACGCCGCCTGCACCTTGATCAAATCTATCTTGGTAATAAAACTCACCGCCGTTCGGTCCGTCTCCATTGTTTGCACCTGCGGTAGTAGTAGTACCTTCAGTAGCATTAGTTTCTATGATAAAACTACCATTATTACTATAGGCGCGCAATATATCACCTGCACCTGTTGTATAAAAAGTAGCACCATCAGCCGTGTTTGTACTATAATTTTGATTGCCGCCTTGATGGCCTGTTCTATCACCAAAACCCAATACCATAGCACCGTCTATATCAAACTCTATATCCATTAAGATAGGCTGTGGATACATTGGGCTATAAGTATTTATCACTTGTACTTCTGCAAAATTTCTTGCCCACGGATGCCAGCTAGTATTAGATAAACCTGCTATATTGCCGTTAGGGTCGGTATAAACCGCACTTGCACCGCCGTTGGTTTCGCCTCCATTCAAATTTGCATTTCTATTAAAAGTAAGTGGAAAATCTAATACTTGTGTAAATACAGCCGTACTTGGCGTAGCCGAAGCCGATACTTTGTAGACAGTAGCCTTGAGTTCGTTTCTATCTACGGTACTGCCACTAACGCCATCGCAAATACCACCTATATAAATGTCACCGCGATAGTGTTTTACAGCGAAAGGTCTGAACGTGCTGTTATTGCACGGGTTAGGTAGCGCAGCATACGCTTCTATCTGAGCAGCGGTGGTAGGTGCTGCACCATTCGCTACATCTATACGCCACAGTTTTCTATCATTAAGGTTAATGGTGTATAAGTATTGTCCATCGTCAGAAATATCTAAGTCGCCCATACCTACTTTACCTACTTTATCAAACATCTGCTCGTCGTAGTTTGCCTGTGTAGGATCATTTCCGCCAGGTGAGAAATTGCGGGTAACCGTTCCTGCGTTAAAGGCAGAATTGATACTACTCAAATTAACGAAAGCCGTAGTTGCCGTTGATACATTGGTTGTCTTCGCATTATTGGTTACATACAAACCATTGCTGCCTAAGCTACCAAATGCAACGTGCCGTTTTGCAAACGCCGAAGAAAACAGTTTGTTCGTTTTGCGTTGAAAAGCAACACCCCATACCGCTCCTGTTGTATTGGCACCGCCAATATTTGTACTTGACCCTGACGTGCTTGCATCATAAGGGTAACTTAATAATGCTGGCGCAGTAGCGGCAGAGCCGCCCGCTTGGCTATTTCCATTAGTATATTTAGGTACTACTACTCGCGGTATAACGCCTGCATTTTGGCAATAATCACTTGGGTAGTTCACACCCATATTTGCCGTACAAAGCGGCGCGGTAATAAACTGTGTTGCGGTAGCGTTGTTCGTACCCGAAGCCGTAGGACTTACGCCCATAGGCAAACCTGTAAATTCTAAGCGTACTTTTGCGCCGCTCGGGACTTGTGCTGTGGTGAACGTGTATTGTCCTTTACTGTCGGTGGTTGTGGTAGCAATGCCTGTTGCACCAGCATTGTCATAAAAAGCGGTGACGGTCACGCCGCTCACGCCTTCTGTTTCGTAAGTATCGCGGACACCGTTATTATTAAAATCACGGAATACTTGTCCACCCGTACCTGAGGTACAAGGTGTGAGTAAGCAATCGCTTGCCGCAATACTAATCGCTTTTGGCGTGGCAAAAACCGTTGTTGTAGTACTATACACTACCGTTACGTTGCCGCTTGTCGCTGATGCGGTAGGTACGGCAAAGTTGAGTATAGCGGGTTTGGCAGCCGTGGCTGGATTGATAGATTGTGTGGCTGTTGCGCCTGGTACGGTGACCGTGATGGTTTCGCCGCTAATCGCGTTTGTCCAATCAACAATAACTTGTACCGTTACTTGGCTTGTGCCGCCTGCGGCGTTGCCGTTGCTATCATAACAGCCCGAGGTGTTGATAGTAGAGGTGAGGGTTGGCGGCGGTGTTCTGAAGCCGAAATCAAACTTGTGCGTATTTTCACCTACGTTGCCTGTGGTGAATGCTGCTACCGCAGTAGTACCATTTACGATGCCGTCGCTATCGCGTTCGCCATTGCCGCCTTGCGCCACAGGTGTTAGTGCATTTGTACCGAAAGCCGCTTGTTTGCTACTACCAGAGATATTAGGAACACGAACCTCGTAGGCGGTATTAGGTAATACACCCGTCGCACCGTTCATAGTCACATTGGCTGTATTAAAATAATACGAACCTGCTTGTCCGTTGAGCGTAGCAGTAGTGATAGTACCTACTTGGGTCGCGCCTTGCCAAAGCTCTACGGTCACGCCGTTGAGTCCTGGTTCGTCGGCATCTTGTACACCGTCGCCATCGGTATCTGTAAACACACGATTACCGATTTCGATAGGTGCAGTATCATAAATCAACTCTATATCGCCCGTACCTTGTCCTTTGCCAAAGTAGCCCTGAGAAGGATTGCCCGACCACATTTCTTGTCTAAAATTTTGTGCATTGGCATCGTTCGGAATCCAATTAATACCACCTGTTTGCGAGTTTTGAGGGTCAGCATAATAAAACACGGTTTGATTACCACCTGGGAAGGTAGCCGATGCACCTATAAATCCATGCCCGTCTGGACCTTCGTAGGCATCGTAGTACGACTCATGAAAGATAAGTTGATTAGGAAAGTATTGAAAACCGTAAACATTATAATAATTATTACTATTACCAAAATTTGTTGCAGTAGATGCAGTAGGTGGTGCGTAATTACTACCGCACCGCGATATAGTACCCGCGTTTGCGCCACTGCTATACTCCAAATTATAGGTTGAAGCACCAGGCGTAGAAGGAAAGGCACGATACGCCATTTGTGGAATAAAGTAATTATTACCACCGTACTCCGCACCCGTTTGCGGGTTAGACACTAATGGATTAGGATCTACTTCAAAGTCGCCACGCAAATTCTTATACGATAATATCATCTCATCATTATAACTATCAAAATCAATATCGGAAGCTACGAAAGGAAACGAGGTGTTTCTGCAACAACCCGCCAACGGAGCGCCAGGTAATTGGTCGCCCATATAAGCGTCCATTATCCTAGCCCATGCGCCAGTAGCAGGGTCAAACGTATAGTAAATAGTATAATCGCTACCGCTATAAAGGGTATAATCGCCGCCGTTGTACTGCCCTACTCGGGCGTAATAACGCGGATTAGTTACCCCAATATATATTTTTCCTTTGTAGATACCTAAGCCATCTACAAACCAATCGTCTTTGTGGTTCGGTATATAAGCAGCATCAAAATTATTGGTGGGTACTGCGCCGCCGTTGATGCCGTCGCCTGGATATGGAATATCGAAACGCGCAATCTGCGTTGCCGAAGGCAAAACGTTAGCAGCAAGCAAATCCGAACCAGAGAAGCGACCGAAGCCAGAGCCTGCCTTATTGACAGGAAAACTAACTAACTGCTGTGTACTCATACATATCAAATAAGCCTTTTCGTTTTTTTCATCTACGTCCAAGTCGCCCATACCGACTCTACCCCAATTCGCCTCCCACAAAAAGTTAATTTTATTATTATAATCATTAACTACATCAGGCACTCTGTAACCTTTATTTTCATTGGTAAACCCGTTGATAGGAATACCTACGGCAGCTAAGTCTATATACTCTACCAAGCCCGTCGCATTCGGATTATTAAAATCAGATTGGAAAATCTTAGTGGGCGGATTATTGCCAGCAGGGTTATTCAATACAAAGTTTTTGTTGCCTTGCGCATAATATACTTTTTTATGCAACTTATCGATGCCTACACCACGCAGGTAGCCGTAAGTATCATTGGCGTGTACTGTGGTGGTCAATGGAGTTCCGCCGTTTGCACCTTGTTGGTAACCAAAAGACTTGACGATAGGCAACGAGGAGCTAATATACCCGTTTCTGACCGCAACCGAACTGATTACATTAAAGCCTTTGGTTACGTCTGCATAAGCGTTAGGGTCGCTTACGCCGTAATTCACATTACTAGCCGCCGCGTTAAAAAATCGTATGCTCGACGTTTGGCTAAACGTTTCTTGATACGGCGCAGGTGCTATAAACTCTACGCGCACGGGGTAATCTGATGCGGTAAGCGGCAAATAATAAGCACCTTCCGCGCCGCAGCTTGCTGCGTCAGACACGACCGTAGCCGCCAACGAGCCGTTGCTGCGATACGCACTGACGGTCACGCCGCCGAGCCCGCGCTCGCGATAAGTAGCATCGTTGTCTTGCGTTCCGTTACCGTTATTGTCGCGAAACACCGTTCCGCTAATCTGCGCGCTTGCGAGCATCGGTAGCGACAGTACTGCATACAGTAACGCACCACACAATCGGATTTTCTTTTTTGGGTTAATTTGAAAGTTCATACGAAAATTAATTAAATTATGTAAATAGGTAAAACACATATTTATAGTCTATTGAAGACGTATTATGACAATGGCGCGTTGCACAATTATCAAAATATATTTACTTTACTTTATATATATTAATATTATTACCTTGTAATGCGTTAGTTTAGAATACTTTTTGTATTTTTAAAATAATGATTTGATGGATTTGTTAAGGAAATAGTAGAGACAAGGCGTGCCTTGTCTCTACCGCACAGCAACAACAACAGCGGCTCAATAAGGATACACCTTATCGAGCCGCTGTTGTAATTGATTTATTCACAGACGCAATAAACCACGTCCCTATTCCATTCATAGACGCGATAAATCACGTCCCTACTCACCCGTCACGCGTACCAATTTCTGCGCTACGCT
>JAYWGJ010000030.1:0-10467 GCA_043778315.1 Saprospiraceae bacterium
ATATTTTACCGACGAGGACATTGTTCATTCCGTCATTTTCCCTGATTTGAGCATCGATATGAGCAAGATTTTCTTGAATAAAGAGGATTGATTGCTTTATCGCAAATAGTATTTTTAAGAATAAAAAAATTTTGATAAATCACTTACAAACATATTTGCCACAAATAACAGCGGCGTGTCAAAAATACTATGTCAAACATTTATATGTGTTCGGCTCGGTTCTAACGCCGCGCTTTAACGAAGCAAGTGATATTGATTTTTTAGTAGAATTTCACTCCTTTCCCTTAACTGATTATGCAGAGGTATTTTTTGGGTTGATGAATGAGTTAGAAGATATTTTAGTGCGAAAGGTCGATATTTTAGAAATAAAAGCCTTAAAAAATCCCTATTTTATACAAAATATTCACGAAACAAAACAATTACTCTATGCAGCCTGAAATCAAAACGTGGCTTTTTGATGTATTGCACGGCATAGCAGAAATAGACACTTACTTTGAGAATGGGTATCTTTTTCAAGATTTTGTAACAGACACAAAAACGCAACGTGCCGTAGAGCGTAATATTGAAATAATAGGCGAGGCTATCAATCGCGTACTACACAAAAATAGTGATATTGCGATAACAAATGCGCGCCTAATCGTGCAAACAAGAAACTATATTGCCCATAGTTACGATAAGATTGCGATAGAAGTAATTTGGTCTATTATAGTGAAACATTTGCCTTTGCTCAAACAGGAAGTACAGGAATTACTCAATAAATTGAATTAAAAGCGTATTTTAGACTGCGTTTCAGATTAAAAAATAAATTTTTCATTAATTAAACAATGATAATTACCGACATCTCGCAGCTCGACCTCACCAAACAATACACCTACGCCGACTATTTGGCGTGGCGGATAGAGGAACGGCTCGAACTTATCAAGGGTTGGATTTCGCGTATGAGTGCGCCGAGTAGAGCGCATCAATATGTACTCGGGGAGCTTTCTTTTTTTATGCGTTTGCAATTCCAAAATCACGCTTGCCAAGTTTATTTTGCGCCAAGCGATGTGCGTTTTTTGGATAAAGAAAAATCATCAAAAGCGAATAAAAATATTTATACCGTTGTACAGCCCGACCTTTATGTGGTTTGTGATTTGAAAAAATTAGATGATGCGGGTTGCTTAGGCGCGCCCGATTTGGTAGTAGAAATATTGTCGCCTGGCAATACCAAAAAGGAGATGAAGCAAAAATATGAAGTGTACGAAGAAAACGGCGTGCGCGAATATTGGATTGTTCACCCGATTGAAAAATATATGACAATTCATACGCTGAATGCGGAAGGCAAATATTATGCGTCCAAGTATTTCACCGACGAGGACATCGTACACTCTGTCATTTTCCCTGATTTGAGTATTGATATGAGTCAAATTTTCTTGAATAAAGAGGATTGATTGCTTTATCGCAAATAGTATTTTTAAAAATAAAAAAAGTGACCGACCCCGAACTCACCGACCTCGACATACAACTCAAAGCCTTTTGTTCACTTTTGGAAACAGAAACGCAAAAAGAGTACGACGAGTTGAGCAGCGAGTTGAATGGTTTTTTGCCTGAGTTTGCAATGGAAGTTGAGCGCGTTGTTACCGATTTTAAAGCATCGCAAAAAGACAAAAAACTACGTTTCAACGTTTTTGATAGCCTTACTCGGCATCACTTAGAAAAACTGCACAGCAATTTTATCGCTAATTTGTTAGATGTAAATGGAAAACACGATTTTGACGATTTGTTTTTGAAATTATTTATAGAAACTGTTTTAGAAACTGCCAAAACAGACGATGTCGAAAGAGAAATTGATAAGGATATTGATTTTTCTATGGAAAAAGATTTAAAAAAGGCAAATGTTATAAAGGAAAAAAACTTAGGTGAATATGGTCGTGCCGACATTTTTATTGAAAGTCGCAATTTTAATATTATCATTGAAAATAAAATATATGCAAGCGAACAAACCGACCAAGTAGCACGTTATTACGATTATTGTAAAGAACAAAAAATCGTACAAAACAAAAAGTTTTGGGTTTTGTATTTAACGCTCGAAGGTGCTGCATCTGACACTGCAAAGGGCAATACTTATTATCGTATTTCTTATAGAAATACTATTTTGCGTTGGTTAGAAAAATGCTTAGAAGAAGCAAAAGATTTTCCAATCGTTCACACGGGTATTCATTTTTATAATCAACTCCTAAAAAATAATTTTCTTCACCTACCTGACAATCAATTAACTGTGAATATTAAAGAAGTTGTAGCACAAAAGCCCGATATTTTAAAACATTGGAGCGAATTAAAACCTGCCGTAGATGAACATATTAAAGATTTACAATTGGATTTTTTTAGAAAAGTTCATACTAAATTGTTGCTAAATAAGCATAAAATTGCGCTAAGAAATAGCATACACAATCCAATACTTGGTATCAATAATATTCTTGATAAAAGAGGTAATGGTTTTGTTTTTACGGAGTACGTAATTGACTTGTCCGATGGAAGTAAAGTACTTTTTGCGATAGAACATAATTGTACAGATATTTATTTTGGTGTATTTGGTCATAAGGATAATGGTATGAAAGGTGAAATAACAAATGAATTCTACAAGAAATTATCAACAGATTTTAATAGCTTAAAAATAGAAGAATGGTGGTGGATACGGAATTATTTCCAACCCAATAGCGTAAGTTTTTTATCCGACGCAAACGCCTATTATCTCGCTACAAATATGGACGAACTCGTCACAAAATTCGTATTAGACGTAGAAGCGTTTTTAGCGGCATGGAAAGAAGTAATGGCAGAACGGAACTTAGATAATAAAGCATGATAACAATACCACAAAATAACGACTTTATTGGCGAAATCAAACAAATTTTGTCGTCGGCACGGCAAAACGCCTACGCTGCCATCAATACGGCGATGGTAGAAGCATATTGGCGCGTCGGGAAGCGTATTGTGGAGGAAGAGCAGCAAGGAAAACAACGCGCAGAATATGGTTTGCATTTAATAAAAACACTTTCGGTGGAGCTTTCGGATAGTTTTGGCAAAGGGTTCTCGGAAAGAAATTTGCGTAATTTTCGTCAGTTTTATATACTATTTCCAGACGAAAAGATTTGGCAGACAGTGTCTGCCAAATTAAGTTGGTCGCATATTTGCCAAATTATGCGCATCGCAAATGCAGACGCTCGCGATTATTACCTCAAAGAAGCGGCAGAACAAATGTGGTCGGTGCGCACATTAGACCGCAATATTGCGACTTTATATTACGAACGGCTCTTGCTGTCGTCCATAAAACAGCCCGTTCAGAACGAAAGGGTGGCAAAGACGAGAGGGTTACAAAACGATAAATTGGAGTTTATTAAAAATCCAAGCGTTTTGGAATTTCTAAATTTGCCTTCAAATATAAGTTTTACTGAGCTGGAATTGGAAAAAGCGTTGCTACAAAATTTGCAAAATTTCCTATTAGAAATGGGGAAAGGATATGCGTTTGTCGGCAGACAACAACTTATCAGAACCGAGCAAAATGACTACTATATCGATTTGGTTTTCTACAATTATTTGCTAAAATGCTTTGTTTTGATTGATTTGAAAACCGACAAAATCGCACATCAAGACGTTGGACAAATGGATATGTATGTTAGAATGTACGACGAGTTGAAACGTAGCAACGATGATAATCCTACAATTGGTATTTTACTCTGTACAGAAACGGATAGTGATATTGCCCGATACTCCATTTTGAAAGGTAACGAACAGATTTTTGCAACAAAATATAAACTTTTTTTACCGACCGAAGATGAACTCCGCGCCGAAATTGAACGCGAAAAAATGATTTTTAAACTGCAATTTCAAGCATAATATTTTTCATTAAAAAATGATAATTACCGACATCTCCCAACTCGACCTCACCAAACAATACACCTACGCCGATTATTTGGCGTGGCGGATAGAGGAGCGGCTCGAACTCATCAAGGGCTGGATTTCGCGCATGGCAGCACCGAGCATTAATCATCAACGGGTCTTGCGTGATACGTTTAGAGAGCTTGACTATTATTTTTATGACCACCCTTGCGACCTTTTATTTGCCCCTATTGATGTTGTTTTTAGAAAAGAAGACAATAATACACTAATAAAAACGGTGGTTCAGCCTGATATATGCGTCGTTTGCGACCTTACAAAAGTAGTTGGGAAAATATGCACGGGCGCGCCCGACCTTGTTGTCGAGATACTTTCGCCAGGAAATTCTAAGAAAGAAATGAAACAGAAATATGAAGTGTATGAAGAAAATGGTGTTTTAGAATATTGGCTCGTATTTCCCGAAGAAAAATCAATACAAGTTTTTGTGCGAAACGAAAAAGGTAAATTTATTGGCTTGCAGCCATTCACCGAAGATGATATTTTAACCTCGACAACCTTTCCTGGACTAAATATTGATTTAATCAAAGTCTTCAAAAATATAGTGTAAATAGCTGAAATAATTTCGTTTTAATCATATCATTTCAACAAAAAATAGTAACATTTTAATATAAAAAATATAATAATATGTCATTAAATAACAGAGTACCCGAAGGAGCGATTTCGGATAAATGGACGACTTATAAGTCGAATGTTCCGTTGGTTGCGCCGCACAACAAGCGCAGAATTGACATTATAGTAGTCGGTACAGGTTTGGCTGGCGCGTCGGCTGCGGCTTCGCTCGGCGAACTCGGCTACAACGTCAAAGCCTTCACGTTCCACGACTCGCCGCGCCGTGCGCACTCTATCGCGGCACAAGGCGGCATCAACGCTGCCAAAAATTACCGCAACGACGGCGACAGCACTTACCGCTTGTTTTACGACACCATAAAAGGTGGCGACTATCGTTCTCGGGAAGCAAACGTGCATCGATTGGCGGAAGTGAGCGGCAAAATCATAGACCAATGCGTGGCGCAAGGCGTACCTTTTGCGCGTGAATACGGCGGATTGCTCGACAACCGCTCGTTTGGCGGAACGCAGGTCTCGCGTACTTTCTACGCACGAGGACAGACGGGACAACAACTCCTTATCGGCGCGTATCAAGCGTTGTCGAGACAAATAAAAGAAAAAACCGTAACCATGTACAACCGTCACGAAATGATGGATTTGGTCATGATTGACGGCAAAGCACGAGGAATTATCACTCGAAACCTCGTAAACGGTAAGATAGAACGCCATTCGGCGCACGCGGTTGTGCTTTGCACTGGCGGCTACGGCAACGTGTTTTACCTCAGCACCAACGCGATGAACTGCAACGTCACGGCGGCTTGGAAGGCGCACCGACGCGGCGCGTTTTTCGCCAACCCGTGCTACACGCAGATACACCCGACCTGTATTCCCGTGAGCGGCGACTATCAGTCGAAGCTGACGCTGATGTCGGAGTCGCTCCGCAACGACGGGCGGATTTGGGTACCCAAACGCAAGGAAGATTGTGACAAACACCCGAACGAAATAGCAGAAGCCGACCGCGACTACTATTTGGAGCGTCGCTACCCTGCGTTCGGCAATCTCGTGCCGCGTGACATCGCGTCGCGCGCCGCTAAGGAACGCTGCGACGAAGGCTTCGGCGTAGGCAAAACGAAACTCGCCGTTTACCTCGACTTTTCAGACGCTATCAGCCGTCTCGGACAAGCAACGGTGGCTGCGCGCTACGGTAATTTGTTCGAAATGTACGAAAAAATAACAGGCGAAAATCCGTATCAGCAAGCGATGCGCATCTATCCTGCCGTGCATTATACGATGGGCGGCTTGTGGGTCGACTACAATTTGCAAAGCAATATAGAAGGACTTTTCGTGTGTGGCGAAGCCAATTTTAGCGACCACGGCGCCAACCGCTTAGGCGCGTCGGCACTGATGCAGGGCTTGGCGGACGGCTATTTTGTGTTGCCGTACACCATCGGTAGCTTCCTCTCCAAAGAGATAGGAACGGGCAAAATAAGCACCGACCACGCCGCTTTTGCGGAAGCAGAAAGCAATATTACGAGCAAATTGGCGAGTTTATTGGCAATAAAAGGCAATAAATCGGTGGAGCAATACCATAAAGACCTCGGGCATATCATCTGGGATTATTGCGGTATGTCGCGCAGCGCGGTAGGGCTGACGAAGGCGCGCAAAATGATACAAGACCTCCGCGCCGACTTCTACAAAAACGTGTATGTGTCGGGAACGAACGAGGAGTACAATCCTGAACTAGAAAAAGCGGTGCGCGTAGCGGACTTCATGGAACTCGGCGAACTGATGTGCGTAGATGCGCTCGACCGCAACGAAAGCTGCGGCGGTCACTTCCGCGAAGAGTATCAAACCGAAGAAGGCGAAGCCCTCCGCGACGACCTCAACTATATGTACGTTGCCGCGTGGGAGTTTACGGGCATGGGCGCAGACCCCGTGCTGCACAAAGACGAACTGCAATACGAAAATATTAAGGTGCAGCAGAGGAGCTATAAATAGTGGTATGGTAATTCCCGAATTGTACGAATTTAAAAGTTAGATCTGTGCAATTCGGGGATATTTTGAATAGTATAATGGTAATTTGAATGTCAAAAAATATTTTTGATGCGATGTAAATTATGAAAAAATACCTCTTATTTTCAATGATATTACTAGTGGGCTGCAACAAAAAGCCGCCTTCCAAAAATGTAGTTGAGTGGTATGAAACAGATAATTATATACATGAAACCTGTTATTATTCAAAAAATATTGTTCCTGAATTTCGTGTTAGGCAATATCCATTTGGTGATGCTACGCGTGTAGAACTCGTATCATTTCACTGCTCTTCACTTGCACAGATAGAGCAAAGTATTTTGAATCAGCGCTACCCGCAAGTTAATTTAAGAAATGCATTTGAGGGTAACGGTAAAATAAAAGACCATTTTTTGGAAAAAATTACGTTAAATAAGCTGCAAATAGATACTATCGTACAGATATTAGATTACACTAAAAAAATATTATCACGGAAAATATCCCCGATAGTCTTCAAAATAGGGTATTAGAAATCAGACCACATGAAAATATGCTTATGATAGCTCATCATGCTTTGCTTTTTTATAATGAAAATAATATGATTTTTGCACGATTAGAAATTGATTTACAACACGGTGCTTACACCTTATATGAAGGCGAAAAAGAAACAGGTGCTTATACTTGCACTTGCAAACAACAATACAAAGATTTGAGGTCTCTATTCAAACGAGTAGGTATTAAGGAAATGTTTGAAAAGATACTATAAAGCGTTAATTAGGTGACATACTTGCTATCATAAAATTTACGCCATAACCAAAAATAATCCATTTCAAAAAATGAAAATAACCCACCTGCATTTACAAAATTTCAGAGGTTTTGAAAACCTCGAAATTACTATTCCTACTACTTCCAATATTGCTGTTTTTATCGGCGAAAACGGAAGTGGAAAAAGTAGTGTGTTAGATGCTGTTGAAAAGCTATTATCTACTGTTAATATGCGTAGTAATAACACTATTCAGCCAGATGATATAATGATTGGAGCATTAGCAGAAAATTGTAGTATCGCAATGGATTTGATGTATTTGGATAAAAAATATGTTAGTATTTTGAGATATGACCAAAATTATTCATTGAATAATACAGAAAATGAAGGCTTATATGAAATTAGAAAAATTGAAAAAAAACCGATTTTATTAAGTTTCAAAGCGTTTGCAAAAGAGCCGCAACGAACTCGGTATAGTGAGTTAATAGGTAGAAACGGATTATATGATAATTGCTTTAACCGCAACGTTCAAGATGACTATTCGTTTAAAAAATGGTTTGAGTATGAAGAAAATATAGAAAATGAAAAACGCTTGAATGACGATGATAAATTTCGTTCACCAATTTTAGAAGCCGTAAGACAAGCAGTAGAAATCTTTTTGACAACCATAGAAGGAAATGCAGTGTTTAAAAATTTGCGTACCAAACGCATTTTAGTAAAAGACGCTCGCCGTGCATCAATGTACGATAGTTATCTTTATTTGTTGAAAAACGGCAAAGAGTTTAATTTTGACCAACTATCGAGTGGCGAAAAAAGTATGCTAATTATGGTTAGTGAAATTGCGCGACGTTTAGCCTTAGCGAATGACCAAAAAGGGTCGATAAACGGCATAGGTATCGTTTTAATTGATGAAATAGAGCAGCATTTGCACCCAAAATGGCAGCAAAATATTTTGCCTGCCTTAGCAAAAACCTTTCCGAAAGTACAGTTTATTGTCGCCACACATTCGCCGAAAATATTAGGCAGTTTATCTAATGATAATGCCTCTATTTTCAGATTAGAAGACGGAAAATGCTTTACCGAAGACGGACAGCTCGGCAGAGATGCCAATTGGATTTTGGAAACCGTTATGGACACGCCCGAAATGGACGCTGTGCCGCGCGCAGCATTTGGTGCTTATTTTGAAAAGATTAGAACAAGTGATTTTGCAGACCCGCAAGCAAGGCAAGAGTTGGTAGCAATACGCAGAGATTTGGAAGAGAAATATGGCGCGAATCATACCGAACTCAATAAAGCAGATATATTGATTGCGCGTAAATCCAAAAAATTACCTGTATTGTGAAGCAAATAAAAAAGCAATCTACCACGCCAACCGACTGGCAAGCATGGGAAACCGCAAACGCTCAAAATTTGGCAAATATAATAGCTACAAATCAGTCCGCTAAGGATATTTGGTCGAGTGGCAAATTAATTTGGGGTTTTGATTTCAAAGGAATGTTGGTGAAAGAGCAATATTTTATTTGTTGCTACTGCAATTGTCGTATCAATATTGACAGCCAAACACAGTACGAACATTACCAACCAAAAAGTATTTTTCGTGATAAAATGTTTGCATATTCCAATTTATATGCCGCTTGTGATGGTGGAAAAAGCGACAATAATTACAATCCACGAGCCGTTCATTGCGATGCACAAGGCGCAAAAGGAGATAAAAATCCTACGGTTATAAATATAGTTTCGCCTCAAGATAATAGTATTGAAGCAGCTTTTTCTTATGGATTTTCTGGAAATATTACAGATAACAATCAAAAAGCAAGAAATACAATAACAGAGTTGAAATTAGATAATATTCGGCTCAAAAAGCTGCGAAAAGATGCCATCGAGGACTATTTGGCTATAAATCCTGATATTGAAGCCGCCGATATTTTAAATCCGTATCTTGACCTTGATGGCAATATGAAGTTAGAACCTCATTGTATCGCAATTTTTCAAAATTTATAAAAATTCAGGTACTCGTTATCTTCTTTCTTCTAAAAATTTTAGGCTTTAAAAAAACCACAATACTCCGCTCCCACCAAAATAATTTTTTTCATTTCATTTATGCCAATAAAACTCTTTTTTTCGCTTATTTTTGTGGCGTTTATTGCTTCGCTGACGAGTTGCGAAGACACAGGACACACGGTAAAAAATGCGTCGGAAGCTGATTCTACGGCGATTGCGAATACCGTTCACGGCTTTTATGCTTGGTACGCGAAGCATAAGGAGTTGGAGAAAATGGATTTTACGGATACTACCGAAGCGCATTTGAAGCTCGACGAAGAGAAATTTGACAATTATTTGAATGCTTTTGAGCGAAGCGAGTTTGTAAGTGACGAATATATCGAGGGCGAAAGAGTCTATTTTGCGCGGTGCGAAACGATTTGGCAAACCGAAGAAAAAGGCGATTTGCCTGCTGGTTTTGATGCAAATAGAGTGTATTGCGCGCAAGACGACGTACATAATGAGTTATTGAGAAGCGTAGGGGTAAGTAGCAAAATACACTCAAATACAGTAAAAAGCGAGGTTTACGCATCGGCACAGATAGCGAACATCACTTTTAATCTAAAAAAAGAAAAAGATAGGTGGTTGATTACTAAGATATTATGTGACCAGTCAATCCAATTTTAAATATTATAAAAACAATTCATTCATAGTATAAAAATTAAAATTCATCATGGAGCAAACTTGGGAAGTCTCGACACTTGCATTTATTTTCATTGGTTTATTGCTTTTCGTAGCCGTATTTTTGGCAGCCGTGTATCGCAATGAGTATTAAGAAAATAGGTCAAAAAAAACGCTTTAATAGCTGAATAAAATTAGTTGTGATTATTTATCTAGACTTAAAAAATAGATTAAACCTACCAGCCTCCCCCAGCCCCTCCAAAGGAGGGTGGCAGGCTACGTTTTAACTATTTTTTGGCGTTCCTGATAATCACGCCTAATTTTAAACATTTACTAAAAAACAAAAAATATGCGTATCAATTTAAAAGTATGGCGGCAGCCGAATGCTGCTACGTCGGGCGCGTTCGAAAACTACACGTTGCCCGAAGTGAACGAACACATGTCTTTTTTGGAGATGTTTGACGTACTCAACGAGCAGCTTATCGCCGACAAAAAACCGCCCGTAGCGTTCGAACACGACTGCCGCGAAGGGATTTGTGGCACTTGTAGCATGG
>JAYWGJ010000031.1:0-10280 GCA_043778315.1 Saprospiraceae bacterium
CGCACATGCCCTACGCGCATCATATTAGTACGCAATTTAGCTTTTATCGGCATCGCGCCTGTATTGACTACCACGTCGCCTTCCTTAACGACATGAAATTCTTTGAGTATTTGATGCGTTTGCTCTACCGTTTCGTCGGTCGAGCCGTCGGCTTCGTACAAAAAGGCGCGCACGCCCCAAACCAAACTTAGGGTCGCCAAGATATGCGGGTACGGGCTGAAAATACAGATGTCTGCCTTTGGACGGAAGCTCGATACTTGAAACGCCGTGTAGCCCGAAACCGTGATGCCTACTATCGCTTTTGCATCAAGCACTGCCGCTATTTCTACCGACGAGCGGCAAACCGAATCCGACAGCGACGGGCGATTATTCGCCGCCGATTTGGGTGATTTATTATAAATTAAATCACTTTTTTCTACTTCTGCCACTATTCTATTCATCGTTTCGACGACCAAAACAGGGTGGTCGCCTGCCGCAGTTTCGCCCGAAAGCATCACCGCGTCCGCACCGTCTATCACGGCGTTTGCTACGTCGGTCGTTTCGGCGCGGGTCGGCGACGGGTTGTGTATCATACTTTCCATCATTTGTGTTGCCACGATAACGGGTTTAGCGTTCAAGTTGCAAAGCGTCACGATGCGTTTTTGAGTCATCGGCAAATGCTCTATCGGCATCTCTACACCGAGGTCGCCGCGCGCAACCATCACCGCGTCGGTCGCCCGAACGATGTTTTCTATATCGAGTACCGCTTCGGGTTTTTCTATTTTTGCGATAATGAGCGCAGGGTGTCCGCGCTCGTTGATGCGTCGGCGGAGGTCGTCTATATCGGTCGCTTTGCGCACAAACGAGAGTGCAATCCAGTTTACGTCGTGTCCCAACACAAAATTGAGGTCTTCGATGTCTTTATCCGTCAGCGACGGCTGCGAAACGACGGTATCAGGCAGGTTCACGCCTTTTTTGGAGCGCAAAACGCTACCAAACAAGACTTCGAGGCGCACTCTATCCACGCCATTCGTCTCCAAAACCTTCAAAACGACGTTGCCGTCGTCTACCATTACCCGTTCGCCGACCTTCACGTCTTGCGCAAAATATTCGTAACTCATATATATACGCTCTTTCGTACCGACGCATTTGTCTTGTACAAAAGTGAGTACGTCACCTTTTTGTATCTCGATACCGTTATTCTCCACTTCGCCTACGCGGAGTTTCGGACCTTGCAGATCGGCTAAAATACTGCAATGCAGGCTATACTCGGCGCGTATGCGCTGAATATGTTGCATCACGTCGAGGTGTTGTTCGTGCGTGCCGTGCGAAAAATTCAAACGAAACACATCTACGCCAGCTTGCGCCAAGGCTAATAACTGCTCGTAGCTGTTGCAGGCAGGACCGACGGTCGCCACTATCTTGGTTTTTTGGGGTTTAACTCCTTGTATCATAAAAAAATATTTGCGCAAAAATACGACCAAAAACCGAATTTTGTATGTTCGTATTAGTTTTCTTACTAAAATGTTGTTTTTTATTTTTTGGATTATATTGTATAAAAATCATATTATAATACAAAAATATAACAATATACTGATTTTTAGTTATTTATAAATATTATAATATTATATTTATAACAAAATAAAATTTTATCTTCATGATAAATACTACATCAAATGGTACTCGGGTTCTTGAAATATCGCTTGATAACACTTGCCTAATCGCCATTTTATATTGCCAATTGCGTTCGGGTCGGTCGGATTAGCGAGATACCAATTCCATGCCTGCTCCCAATAAATAGTATCGGTTTGTGGTGTGATAAGTTGCGCGATAGCCTTGTTTTTGGTGGTTTGCGGTACATCGATACTGTACGCTAAGGCGACCAAATCGTTCACGAGCGTAACAGCATCTTCGGGCGCGTTCAGGCTTTGCGTAAACGCAATCACATCGCAACCAAAAATAAAGCCATTATTATTAATATTTAACCATTGAAATATATTACTATCCATCAATATAGCGCGGTTCGGCATCGAATCTGTCGTTATCCAAGCTCTATCAAACACGTTGAGTTGATACCACGCGGGCCAGCCCGCTACGTTTGGCGGGTCGGTCAAACCCATCTGCGCGATATTCATATACCACCACAAATGCAGCCCGACGCGGTACGAATAGCCGTAATCGGTGACGAGCGGAAGCGCGCAATGCAGCTCGCGAACGTTGCCCAAAGTGTAATCGGCAGGGCTTTTTATCATCGCAGCGCGAAAAGCAGTATCAAAAAAATGCTCGCTACTGAGCAAAGTACGCAGCGTGAGCGCAATATCGTAGCCGCTATTGCGGCATATATTTGCCAACGGAATGATAATATCGGTCTCGGTTTGCGCGGGTATATTGTCATACACAAAAAAGCGATACAGCTTTCGGCAAATAAATTTGGCACATTCAGGGTGCGCCAAAAGCATATCCAAAAGCTGATTGAGTTCGCTGTCGCCCGTAGCGGCAGTCGTTCCACCCGTGATAATTGTATTATTAAAAAAAGCAGAAAATTGCTTATTACCAATTTTATGTTCCGACAAATCAAAATGAATCGTCATATTATTTTGTCCTGTATAGCGCCAACCCGTCAGGACTTGCGCGGCAGCCAAAACGTCACTTTCCAAATAGCCCGCGCCCGCGCCGTTCGCGCCTTTGCCAATCGCAAAAAGCTCCATCAACTCGCGCGCGAAATTTTCATCGGGCGCGTAGGCACTATTATATTGCCCGTTAAGGAAATTAAGCATAGCAGGTTCTAAGGTAATCGCTTTGAGCAGCGACTTAAAATCGCCGAAGGCGTGCGTGCGCAGCGTCATCATATATTGATGATACGCTTTCGCCAAAAACACCTGACCCGCCTGTACGGGAATATGGTTGAACCAAAATAAAATCATTTTGTGATGCACCGAAACGCCCGTATCCTCTACGATTTGCCGAATCCACCACGCCAAATGTGACATATTGCGCGCCCATTCGTAGTCCACATGATAAGGCGCAGTGAGCCACGGCTGCCCAAGCGGAACGAACGGGTCGGGCGGCGTACCCGCGTCTAAATAGTCGTTATAGCCGTTCACGGGAAGGTCGGTCGGTATCGCTTGCGGCTGCAAAACGGCATCTAAGGCTTGCTGCAAAGTGAGTCCTTGCAGGTACGCGAGTGTCGCCGTCGGCGCGCCGAAATGTACGCGGCGCAGTAAATGCAAGGCTTCCGACCGTCCCCATGCGCCTGCATAAGGCGTTAAAGTAGTAGTAACGGCGGTCGTAGCCGCTACGTTTTCAACGTGTTGCGGCGCGGATTTGCGCGTGTTTAGACTTAAAAAATCGCTTCTTTTCATACTTTTTTTTATTAGTGATTAGTGATTAACGCACCGCTCTGAAAACTGTTAAGTGAACGCTAAACTATTATCAATAGCGGCACGCCATTTTGTACCAATTGTTTTTCTATCACAAAAACGGCTTGTACTGTACCTCCAGTATCTGCATAAACTATGTTTTCCATTTTCATTGATGACAATACGATTAAGGCATCGCCGACGGCGACGGTATCGCCTACCTCGACGCATACTTTTACTATTTCGCCTGGCATCGGCGCGTTATAGTTGCCTACTACAGATTCGGGTGTGCGAACTGGAAAGCGCGGCTGCAGCTGCAATAGCTCGGTAGGAAAATCGGTGCGTTGTATATAATAATTATAATTGTCGGCAGCAATATCAAACGTGATTTTTAAGCCGTTGATGACTAAGGTGATATGATTTTCGCCCGACTCGCGTATCTGTACCACACCAAAATCCATATCATTAACCGTCGCCGAAATAATTTTTTTATGGATACGATAGCTGACGGTGTACCACTCCTCCGCTACCACAAAACGCTCTATCTGCGGCGCGTTTACGTTATTGCGAAAGCCACTCGGAATACTCCGCAGGTAGCTTGGCGTTTCGGTTTTGCGCTGTTCGGTGCGCCATAAAGTCGCCGCCATGCAGTATTGCTTGATGTCTTCTTCGTCGGTGCTGCTTAGTATTGCTAACTCGTGGAGGTTTTGGTCTATATAGCGCGTGTCTATTTTGAACTCGGCAAAATCGGGATTATTTAATAGTGTAATCAAAAAAGAGCGGTTCGTCGTCACACCTAATATACATAGCTCGCCGAGTGCTTTGCTGAGGCGCATAATCGCTTCGTGCCGCGTCGGACTGTGCGCAATTACTTTCGCAATCATCGGGTCGTAGAAAGTAGAGATGACGCTGCCCGTTTCCACACCCGACTCGAAGCGAATATCTGGTATCCGCGATTCGCTCCAAAGATGCACCGTGCCGGTAGCAGGTCTGAAATCGTGGCTCGGGTCTTCGGCGTATATCCGCGCTTCTATCGCATGACCCATCAGCTCGATGTCCTCTTGCTCAAAACCCAAGCGCGCACCCTGCGCCACCTCTATCTGCAAACGCACCAAATCCGCACCCGTCACTTCTTCGGTCACGGGGTGTTCTACTTGCAGCCGAGTATTGACCTCCAAAAAGTAAAACTCCTCTGCTTTTTCGTCATAAATAAACTCTACTGTGGCTACGCCCAAGTATTTAACCGCTTTTATAGCGCGCACGCCTGCCGCGCACAGCTCGCGCCGCGTCTTATTATTGATGCTCGGCGACGGTGCTTCTTCTATTATTTTCTGAAAACGGCGTTGCGTGCTGCATTCTCTGTCAAAAAAGTGCAGCACATTGCCGTAGCTGTCGCTAATCACCTGTACCTCAATATGTTTGGCACTTTCCACATACCTCTCTAATATCAAAGTATCGTCGCCAAAAGCGGCTAATGCCTCTCGTTTTGCGGCAGCTATCGCGGTTGGTAAGTCGGTGTGTTGCTGCACTATCCGCATACCTTTTCCGCCGCCGCCTGCCGATGCTTTTACCAATAACGGATATCCGATTTCGGAGGCTTCGTAGAGCAGTCGCTCGGGGCTTTGGTCGGTCTCGTTATAGCCTTTTATGAGCGGGACGTTGTGCTTTTGCATTAACCGCTTCGCTGCGCTTTTGCTCCCTAATGCCTCCATCGCTTCCGCCGACGGACCTATAAACGTTATCTTTTCTGCTGCGCAACGCCGCGCAAACGCTGGGTTTTCGCTCAAAAATCCGTAGCCTGGGTGTATCGCATCTGCGCCCGTCCGCTTCGCTACCGCAATGATTTTATCTATATTTAAGTAGGTTTCGGTAGGCGTGTTGCCGCCGAGTGCGACGGCTTCCTCCGCCACATTCACAAACAGCGCGTCCGCGTCCGCATCGCTATACACGACCACCGACGATATACCCATTAGGTGAGCGGTGCGCCCGATGCGCAAAGCGATTTCGCCCCGATTGGCAATGAGTATTTTATTGAAAAAAGCCACTATTTATTATTATAATGATGATAAATGAATTTAGATTGAGTAATAAAAAACAAAACTACCTACGGCAAAGATAGAAATTTTTTGATGCTTATTAACATCACACACAAAATTCAACGCCACTATAATATTTTTAGCGGAGTAAGTTTTATTTTATAATGAAATTGTATCTTTGCGAAAACTAAATCGAGCCAATTCACGAACCAAACCACGCATGAGCCACATAAAAATAATCTTCGGACTGAAAGTCAAGCAACTGCGGCAGGAGCGCAACCTCTCGTTCGCCGAACTCGCGCTCGGTACGGGCATGAGTATTTCGTACCTCAACGAGATAGAGAAAGGCAAAAAATACCCGAAGGAAGACAAAATCGAACTCCTCGCTCGCGCCTTAGGCACAACCGCGTCCGAACTCGTTTCGCCGCGTCTCACCAAGCAGCTTGCGCCGCTCGGCGAACTACTCAAATCGCAGTTCCTCAACGACTTACACTTAGAAGTGTATGGTATTGATACCAACAAAGTGATAGAAATGTTGGCAGACGCACCGTCGCAAGTAGGCGCATTTATCTCTACATTGATGGAAATTTCGCGCCACCACTCCGTACAGCAAGAGCATTTTTATTTCGCGTCGCTCCGCTCCTACCAAGAAATGCACCTAAATTACTTTGAGGATTTGGAGCAGCACGTCGACGCGTGTATCCTCCGTTTTGGCTTAGATACGGACGGAACGGTAGTCAGTATTCATCGGCTTGCCGCAATATTAAAGGAAGAATATGGCTACACGATAAACGATACTGCGCTGATGCAACACGACGAACTGAACGGTTTACGGAGCTATTTTGTACCCGAAAACAGCCAATTATTTATCCGCAACGACCTCACTGCGCCGCAAGCCGCCTTCGTTTTGGGTCGCGAAATCGCGTACAATTATTTGGATATAAAAGAACGCAACTACGCCTCTACGCCCCTGCAAATCAAGTCATTCGACCACGTTTTAGAGAATTTCAGGTCGGCGTATTTCGCCGTCGCCTTGCTGCTGCACCGCGAGCCGTTGCTGTCTGATTTGCGCGTGTTTTTCAACCAAAAAAAATGGTCGCCCGATGGCTTCTTGAGTATTATGCAAGGTTATCAAGCGTCCCCTGAGATGTTTTTTCACCGCTTAACCAATCTGCTGCCGCGTTTTTTTGGTTTAAACCAACTCTTTTTTCTGCGGTTTAGCAACGAATGGGGCAGCACCGAATATCACCTGACCAAGGAACTGCACCTAACCAAACTGCATCACCCGCACGGCAACGCCGTGCGCGAACATTACTGCCGCCGATGGCTCACTATCGGGCTGCTCGACGAGCTGCATTCCGCGCAAGCCCAAAAAAATACGCCGAACGAAGCCGCTATCGCTGGCGCGCAACGCTCTACCTATTTCGGCACAACCGACGAATACCTCTGCCTAACCATCGCACGCGCTGGTTTTCCTACGCCAAACACAAATATTAGCGTCACGATTGGCTTGGAGGTGACTGATACACTACGCCAAAAAATCAAGTTTTTGGACGATGCCGCGATACCTACACAGATAGTCAATCAGACCTGCGAGCGATGCCCGATAACCGATTGCGCCGTGCGCGCCGTGCCGCCGCGCATCGTAGAAGAGCAGGCGCGCAAGCAAAAAGTGTTGGATACGCTGTTGAAATTGTAAAATAAAATAAAATGAATAAACAACTGCTCACACTAATCGTTAATCGCTAATCACTGAACACTGTGCTTGTTCTACAATTAAGTAAAAAATTCCCCTTTCCTGCCATCGACGGCGAGTCGATAGCGGTACAATCGCTGTGCGGCGGCTTAGTCGAGCTTGGCGCGGAGATAGATTTATTGGTGATGAGTACGCCCAAACACCCTGTCGATGTGGCGGCGATAGCGGCGCACGAAACCAATTTTTATCGTCATATATATAGTGTAGCTGTAAATACGGATTTGCGCGTTTTTGATGCGTTCGCAAATTTGTTTACGAATAAAAGTTATAATATAAATCGCTTTGTATCAACCGATTATACCGAAAAATTAATTCAATTATTGACCAATAATGATTATGATATTATACAATTAGAAACGCTCTACCTCAGCCCTTACGCGCCGATAGTACGCCGATACAGCCGCGCAAAAGTGGTGCTACGCAGCCATAATTTAGAGTACGAAATATGGGAACGCTTAGCGCAAAACGAGCGGTTTTTACCCAAACGCAAATACCTACGTCTGCTCACTAAACGCCTCAAAGCGTTTGAAATACAGTCGTTTGCGCACTATGATTTAATAGCCGCTATCACCGACCGCGACGGCGCGCAATACCGCCGTTTGGGTTACAAAAACGAATTGCAAATCATTCCTATTGGCATCAATGCGACAAAAAACGAAGTCACAAAAAATGCCGATTTTGTGCCGCATTTTGGCTTTATCGGTTCGTTGGATTGGTTGCCGAACGTAGAAGCGATAGATTGGTTTATACCGAACGTTTGGTTGCGATTTATCGCAAAACAGCCGTCGGCGCAGCTTTTTATAGCGGGCAGACACCTACCGAAACGCTGGCGCGAAGCGAAATGGCAGAACGTGCATTTTATAGGTGAAGTACCTGACGCTAAGGCATTTATACAAGCCCAGCCGTTTTTTATCGCTCCGCTACAAGCAGGCGGCGGCTTGAAAGTGAAAGTATTAGAAGCGATGGCACTCGGGCGCGTGGTAGTGAGTACGCACGTTGGTTTGGAAGGCATAAATGCGTCGCAAGGCGTAGCCGTTTGGCGCGCCGATACGCCCGACGAGTGGCTCGCCGCCTTAGACAAATGTGTCACAAAAAGCACTAATAACGCAGCTATGGCGGCGGCGGCACAAGCGTACATCGAGGCGCATTTTAGCCGTCAGGCAATCGCCGCGCAAGCGATGGAAAAATATGGCGAATTGTTGTTGTAAAATAAAATATTCCCTACCGCACATCTACCGTTTTCAAGTCGCCTTGCTGCGTAATCACCATAAAGCGTTTTATCTCTTTCGGCGCAGTTTCTTTTACCGTGTAATGGATTTTGAGGCTGTACGAAAACTGCACGGCAGGCTCAGAAATGGTCGGATTGATGATAATATCGTACTGATTGTATGGCAATTTGTTGTAAAACATCGTATTTGGCTTGCGCACTTGCGTGACTTGCGAGGTACGTTTTTTTGCCGCATCGAGCGACTGCGACGAGTACGCCGTGTAGCGTTGATAGCGTTCGGCTGGATAAGTAGCCGTTTGCGTTTCGGCGATGACGTGGTAAATCGTATCTAAACGAATACCCAAACGCTTAAAATCCTCCGTTTTTTTACTCAAAAAAGTGATACATCGCTCGCGCAGCGTATTGTATATTTTTTCGTTGTCGTTCACAAAATACTCGACTTTCACGAGGTCGTAAATTTCGTTTTGCGCCGCGATACTCACTACGCGGTCGAGCGTGCTGCCCTCCGTAAACTTGATGTGAATATTTTTTTGCAACTCAAAACCCGCAGGCACTTCGCTAAACGTTTTGCTGCTAAACAAGCGTTTTTCGCCCTCTTTGTACTCGTAAATTGGCAAAAAAGTTATCATATCCACAAAAATATCCTCGCGTTTTACGCCCGCTTGCACTAAAGCGTTGATAAAACTACTGAGCCGCGCATTCATGCGGTCGTCCGACTCCTGCGCCGTTTCACCCAGCTGCACGATATTAAAAATAGCGGTGTAAGCGTCCGCTTTCGCGTTGTATAACGCCGTCGCCTTAAACTCCATAATGTTCGTGCCGAACGGAAACGAAGGCTCGAGGTTCGGGTTTGTCACGCCTGGTTTGCGCGTATTTCCACCATTATAATTGTCTGCCGACTCGTTATAATTGTCGTTGCTCGCCGACCGATTAGAGTAATTGCCCGCCGCTTGCGCGAAAACCTGCACACCATATATACTACTACATATATATAGTGTAATCAGTAAAATGCTTTTTTTCATAATAATATTATTTTTGAAATGAAATGAAATGGTTTGAAAATGAATATCGAATTTGGGCGGAATGAATTGCTACTCTTTCAGCAAAGGCAAGTTATTTTGGGCGGAATGAATTACCGCCCTCCCAGTAAACAAAAATTGTTATTTATTTATTACAATTTATTAGCAAAGATATAGTAATTTTCTTACTTTTGCAATGTTTAGTTTTCCAAACAGTTTTGGGTTTATTCTTACATCAATACCATAAAACACCATGCAAATACTTACTAAAAAGGTCAGCGAGTCGTTCACGATAATGACCGAAATGATTATGCCGAACGATACCAACCCAATAGGCAACCTTATGGGCGGTAATTTGTTACGATTGATGGATATAGCTGGCGCAATATGTGCAGGGAGGCACTGCGAAGCACCCGTCGTAACCGCGTCGGTCGACCACGTTTCGTTCACGCAGCCTATACACAACGGCGACGTGATTACCATAGAATGTTCGGCGGTGCGCGCCTTTAGCACGTCCGTCGAGATTTATGTAGAGGTATTTGCTGCCGACGTACGTGGAAAAAATAAGCGCAAATGTAATCATGCCTACTTTACTTTCGTCGGTTTAGATGTGATGACCAAAACGCCGATTGCCGTACCAGGCGTGCAGCCCGACAACGAAGCCGAGCAGCTCCGCTACGATGCAGCCCAACGTCGCCGCGAAATACGCCTTATACTCGCAGGACGCATGAAACCCGAAGAAGCAACCAATTTGGTCGCGTTTTTTGATAAATAAATTTGATATTAAAACCTATAAGGAATGAAGAGAAAATAAAGGACTGAATATTGTCATGCAGAATTTTGAGTCAAAACAAGGCAGATTTGAGGCGCGATGCTGTGCATCGTAACGATAAATCTAACGCA
>JAYWGJ010000032.1:0-3492 GCA_043778315.1 Saprospiraceae bacterium
GGCGAATTTGGTATGGGTATGGGTTTAGGCTCGTGCCGACAGTTGCTACACAGCGACGAACACCTCTCCGACTTCGCGGTGCGACACCTTATTGGCGAAGCACAACCTTTATATGTCAATCTGGGCATCGCGCAGCTCGAGGAGCTTATCGCGGCGCATCAACTACATAAAGTTACGGAACTGATAAGCCGCTTGGCGGCGGACGGCTTGATTGTACACGTCAATCCGTTGCAGGAGTGGTTGCAGCCCGAAGGCGACCGCTTTCTGGCATCGCCGTTGGTGACGATACAGCGCGTCATAGACGCGCTCGATACGTCTATTATCGTCAAGGAGGTGGGGCAAGGCTTTGGGTACAAGTCGCTGAAAGCGTTGTTTGAGCTGCCTTTGGCTGCCATTGATTTTGCCGCGGCTGGCGGGACTAATTTTTCTAAGCTCGAGTTGCTCCGTGCGCCGCAAACGACGCAAGATGCTTATCTGCCGTTTGCGCAAGTGGGTCACTCCGCCGACGAAATGGTGGGGTTCACGAACGCTATCCTCGCCGAACTCGGCACGCGCGCCCTCTGCAAATCCGTTATTGTGTCGGGTGGCGTGAGCAATTGCTTGGACGGTTATTATTATATCAATAAAATAAATACTTCCGCCGTGTACGGACAAGCATCGGCGTTCCTACTTCATGCACGCGGCGACTACGATACGCTCGCGCAGTACATCACGACGCAAGTAGATGGCTTGCGCATGGCGGAGGCGGTGCTGACGGTGCGGTGACAATCCCCCGACCCCCAAAAAGCCTCCCCCGACCCCTCCATGAGGAGGGGAGACGGAGGGTTTAAAGTAGAGATGCGCGGGTGAGCCTCCCCCGACGTACCTTTTAGAGGTAAGAACCTTATTGTGTTGAACAAACGGGTGACAAGCTCCCTCTCCCCTCCTTCGGAGGGGTCGGGGGTGGCTGATACCACAATCCTTTTTCTTATTTTTATAATCAAAAACCAACGTTCTGTAACCATGATTATTCCTAATTCTGAACTGATATTGAATGCGGACGGTAGCATTTATCATTTGCACTTGCAGCCCGAGCAACTCGCGTCGACCATCATTACCGTAGGCGACCCCGACCGCGTATTGGGCGTGAGCCAGTACTTCGACCGCGTTACCGACAAGGTACAACATAGGGAGTTTGTCACACATACGGGCGAGCTGCGCGGTGAGCGCATCACGGTAATTTCGACGGGTATAGGGACGGACAATATCGATATTGTGCTAAACGAATTGGACGCGCTCGTGAATATAGACCTCGCGACGCGCACCGTTAAGCCGCAACTGACCGCGCTGCGCATTATCCGTATCGGTACGTCGGGGTGCTTGCAGGCGGATGTGCCGATTGATGGTTTTGTGGCATCGAGCTACGGCTTGGGTTTGGATTCGCTGATGGATTACTACGATTGCGAAGACGCGGACGAGGCACTTTTGGAGGCGTTTGTAGATGGTGGCTGGGATACAGGGGCGTTGCCGTACCCGTATTTGGGTATCGCGGACGCTGATTTATTGGCGCAGATAGCGCAAAAAGATATATTGCGCGGTATAACGGCTACTTGTGGCGGTTTTTACGCACCGCAAGGCAGGCATTTGCGCATCAAGCCGTATATGGACAACTTTCTGCCGTATTTGTCGAGCTTCCGATATAAAAAACAGCGCATCACGAACTTGGAGATGGAGACGGCGGGTATCTATGCGTTGGCGAATGTGTTGGGTCATAAAGCCTTGTCGGTGAGTGCGTTATTAGCCAACAGAATGACGAACGAGTTTAGCGTTCAGCCCGATAAGACGGTGGATAATTTGATACGATTGGTGTTGGAAAGGTTGGTGTGAGGGGGATATTTTTTTATTGGCGATAAGCAGTAGTGATAATATTTTTAGCACACAATTTCATATAACAAAAAGCCGACCAACCGCACTCATGCAGTTGGTCGGTTTTACTTTTACTCGTTTACGACTAAGGTGATATTGTTTACACCATTAGTATTTATAATCAAAACTATTTCACTACCGCTATTTTTACATTGGCTAAACAAGGCATCTATTGTCTTTATCGATAATTTTTACAAAAGTCCACCTATTTTTTTGACAAATCAATTACGAAAAAAACCACTTTGTCGGAACTTATTTTATCAAAAAATCAAAATAATTGATATTTTATTGACTTTATTACTACCCAAATGTCGTAAAAAAGGCATTAAAAAAAGTATAAAACAGCTTAAAAAAATTGGAATTGATAGGTTTTAAAGCCTTACCTTTGCGGCAACAATTGGTTTTTACAATAAAAAATTATATATATAATGATTAATCAACTCCCGTACATCAAGCATTTAGATAGCGGCAACTTCTTTCTGATAGCAGGTCCCTGCGCTATTGAAGGCGAAGAGATGGCACTCGAAATCGGTGCGCACATACAGCGCATTTGCGACCGACTGCAAATACCGTTTATCTTTAAAGGTTCGTACCGCAAGGCGAATCGCTCGCGTTTGGACTCGTTTTCGGGTATCGGCGACGAGCGCGCCCTCACTATTTTGCGCAAAGTAAGAGAGACGCTGCACGTCCCCGTCGTGACCGACATACATACCGCAGAGGAGGCAGCGATGGCTGCCGAGTACGTCGATGTGCTGCAAATACCCGCGTTTTTGTGCCGACAAACCGATATTTTGGTCGCTGCCGCGCAAACAGGAAAGGTGGTGAACATCAAAAAAGGACAATTTGTGAGTCCCGAAGCGATGCAACACGCCGTGGGTAAAGTACGCGACGCAGGCAACGCGCAAATCGTGCTTACAGATAGAGGAACGCAGTTCGGCTATCATGATTTGATTGTCGATTTTCGCGGCGTGCCTACCATGCAAGGCTTCGGCGTGCCTGTCGTTTTGGATTGTACGCACTCCTTGCAGCAACCGAATACCGCGAGCGGCGTTACTGGCGGCTTGCCGCAACTGATAGAAACGATTGCGCGCGCAGGCATCGCTACGGGCGTTGATGGCTTGTTTATAGAAACGCACCCGACACCCGCAACCGCGAAGTCGGACGGCGCAAATATGCTGCGCCTCGATAAATTGGAGCAATTATTGGAGCGATTGGTCGCTATCCGCCAGACGATTATTCGGTTTTAATCTTCCAACGATTCGCTCGCGCAAAAGTACCCATATCGTTGAACCGAACGCCGTGAGCGCGCATAGCGCGGTGTGCGGCGGTGGCGGAAAGCTGTCGGATATAAAACGGCTCGTTCACCACAAAGTGGTGAATAGAGTGTGTGCTGCCAAAATTGCAGCAAAATAACTGAAACGGCAGCGTCCACCAAGCATTGAGTACCTGCGTTTGTTGCAACAAATTGCCTTCTTCCACGTCGCCAAAATAGTGCATATTTGACGTGATAAAATGCAAGCAGAATTGTCTGAATATATTGGGCGCAACCCAAAGCATCGCTACGGGATAGCAAAAAGCATAGGTTTC
>JAYWGJ010000033.1:0-10251 GCA_043778315.1 Saprospiraceae bacterium
GTCTTTGGGTCCGATAACGTATTTTGTGTTAAACAAACCATATACTGCCATATATTCGTTGGGTTTGCTAAGGTATTTTTCAATCATATTTTGTATTAAACCTAATTTGGCAGGGTGATAACCGCCCATACTTTTATGGTTGAACGATAACATAGCAGACTGAAACGGGTTGCCTCGAGAAAAATCGACCACTCTATAATGTAAATCTTTGTCTTGTTTGATTTGCGCATCGACGGGGCGACTTTCGCTGATTTTCGCTTTTTCGGTCGGTTCGGTGAAATTAGTATCATTCACAAATCGTTTATCGACAATCCATAAGTCGCAGACGACGAGCAAGCCGAACGCGGAGAGCGCGATGCGCCAGTCGACCATTCGTTTTGCCATTGCCCAAAGCATACCCGTTGCGATAGCCACAAAAACCATACTGCGCAAAATATCGGCAGCAAGCAAGGGCGCACGGTCGGCGCGGAGTGCCTGACCTAAGCCGTCGAGTTGCGGACGCAACTGCTCCATTATCGCCTGTCCTTCGGCGGCGTTTTTGCCCAACGACTGCCCAAGTTGCGCTATCATATTGGCATAACCAAAATCACCGCCGCCCAAACCGTAGAGCATAACCAAGATACCGAGCGTCGTTCCGCCTGCAATATACACGGCTTGCAGCTTTTTTTTGTCGTCAATCGTATTGTCAAAGATGGCTTGTAAACCCAACATTGCTATAATGCTAAACGACAATTGCGCAATGCCCATCGCCATCGATACGGCGCGAAACTTATTGAATAATGGAAAATGGTCGAATAAAAAGTAGTTGATGCCAGGCAGATTTTTGCCCCACGCAATCATTATCAGGAGCGATGTTGCGATAAGCAACGCCCATTTGACGCGGTCGCGGCTGAGTGCCAACCCGAGTACAAAAAGCAGGCAGATGACCGCGCCGAAATAAACGGGTCCAGAAGTAAAGGGCTGTTCGCCCCAATAATGACCGCAAAACTGCGATAATTGCTGCGCTAACTGTTGGTTTTGACTGCCAATTTGCTGCAAAGCAGCTAAGGAATTGCTGCTTTGGTCTTGCGCGAAATTGTCGGAACTGCTGCCGCCCTTGAAGTTAGGGACGAGGAGCGTAAAACTTTCGCCGATGCCGTAAGACCAGCCGAAAGCGTAATCTTTGTCGAGACCTGCTTCGGCAGGCGCGCCGTTTTTGCCTTTGAGGTCGGAGCCGCCGCGTATCGTTTCTTTGGTGTATTCGTAGGTGGTAGCGAGGCGCGGCAGCACCGTCACTACGGCGAGCAAACTCACCGCCGCTATGATAGCCGTTCCTTTCAGAAATTGCGCTAATTGATTGTTAATCAAGGCATTAATACCTAAGCCAATCGCTACTATTGCGGCAAGCAAGGCAAAATAATAAGTAATTTGTAAGTGATTGGAAAAGAGTTGCAACGAAAAAAATAAGGCGGTGATGCCGCCGCCGAGCCAATATTTGCCGCGCCACGCCAACAACATTCCTGCCAAAGTAGGTGCCATATATGCCATCGTGACGATTTTGACACTGTGTCCTGCTTCTTGCAGAATGACGTAATTACTGCTCAATCCGTAGCCGAGCGCGCCGATTATCGCTATCCGCCAGTCTATTTTCATTGCGATAAGCAACAAATAAAAACCGAGCATAACGAGCAAAGTAGTGAGGTGCGGGTCGGAGATGCCGCCGAAGAGCAGCGACGCGGTTTTGACGGGCTGAATCAGGTTCGTGTAGTTGCGCATACTGATTTGGTACGACGGCATTCCGCCGAAAGCGGCATTCGTCCAGAGCGGCGCAGGGTCGCCTTTCGCGATATAGTCTTGTATTTCGTGCTGCATTCCTGCGCCTTGCAGGTTGTCGCCTTGGCTCAAAACTTTGCCCGAAAGGGCAGGCGAATAGTACGCAAAAGCGACAATCATTAGCGTAGCGAACGCTATAATATGGGGGAGCAATAAACGAAGGTATTTGTTAGACATCTTTTTCAGTGATTAGTGATTAACGATTAGTGATTAACGCCGTCGGTGATAGTTTACAGCTTATAGTTTTTTTGTGCCTTCCGCTCCTAAGTTTTGAGTTTTTAGTTCACAGCTTATAGTTTTTTTGTGCCTTCCGCTCCTAAGTTTTGAGTTTTTAGCTCACCGCTTTTAGTTTTTTGAGACAACCGCTCCTAAGTTTTGAGTTTTTAGCTCACCGCTTTTAGTTTTTTTGAGTTTTTAGCTTACCGCTTATAAGTTTTTAGCTTTTAGCTTACCGCTTTTAGTTTTTTTTAGCTTACAGCTTACAGTTTCCAGCTTACGGCTTTCCTGTTTGTTTTGTACTATGTTTATCGACCGTTCTGCCTAAGTAATAAATGGTTTCTTCGGTGATATTTTTGGTGAGTTCGGCGATGCGCTCCATTTTTTGAATGTACGACGCGAGGTGCAGATAGAGCGCGATGTCGGTTTCGTGCTGCTCGGCATACGCTACGAGTATGGGCGTGGCGCGGGCGGTGATTTCGCGGAGGCGCGCCTCTTTGGCGAACACGCCGCGTGCTACTTCTACGTCCTCGAAGTTGTAGCCCTGCGTCGCGTCGTTGAGAATCATGATGACGAGGTGGAACATTTCTTGGAGCTGCACCTGTTGGAGGAGGTCGTCGGGGAACTTGGTGTCGCGTTGGAGCACGATGCGCCCCATCATGTCGGCGTGGTCGCCGATGCGCTCGAGTTGTATATTGATTTTGAGGGCGGAGATGATAAATCGCAGCCTGCCGCCTTGTATTCTGTGTCGATTGAGGAGGTACTCGCAGTCGCGATCGATGCTCATTTCTAAGGAATTGACTCGTGCTTCGTAGTGTAGCACTTCGCGGGCGTAGTCTTTGTCGAGCAGCAAAAAGGCTTGGTGCGCCAGCGTTACCTGCGAGCGCACCAAGTCAATCATGGTCATCAATTGAGCTTTTAAATATTCTAATTTTTCTTCCATAAAAATAAAATTTTTTAAACGAATTTATCGGGTTTCAATAAACACACCTACTTAAAATTTTATCTCATTATTTAGCTTCACCTTGCCTTTCACTACATCGAGCATACTCGCCTCGAGCGTGACCGTTTTTTTATCTGCGCTAACGGTAGCGGCTTTATTTGCCGTTTTTCTGACTTCTTTGGGCGTATGCACTAATATAGTGTATTTCATATCTTTGAGCATTTGCGAGGTCATTTCCTCCGTTTCTTTGTCCGCACCGCCCGTTTTGAGGAGGTTTTTGTCGTAATTGCCTTTTTCGCCGCGTTTGAAAGTGCCGCCCTTAAAGTTGTATAGGTTTTTTGTTGCCTCCAATTCTTTTTTGGCGGTTACGGCTTCGTCGCCTGTTTTTTTGGCTGCCGAAAACAGTCCATTTTCGTAGAGCGCATTATTGAGCGCGTCCGCGTCCTTAAAGTCCATACTGATGGTATAGACATAATCTTTGGTGAGGTTTTTTTTGATATTAGAGATGCCTTTCGACTTATCAAAAGTAACCCAGTTGCTCACAACCGCCGAGTCGGTGGTATGTTTGGTAGCTGCCATTTTGTCGTTGAGCGAGTCGGGCATCATACTCGTCATCATACTCATCGCTTTGCTCATATCGATGGTGGTGCTGTACGTTCCCGAGCCGTTTTTATTCAAAAAAAGCTCTTCGATAATATCAAAACAACTGGTAAAAGTAGTAGCTACGCTCAATAAGAGCGCGAAATAAAGGAGGTTTGTTTTTTTCATGGGTTTTTTTTATTGTTTTACAATATTAATATTACATTTTCAATATGCAAAGGAACGATTTTTTTTAATTCATTCAAAGTGAACTAATAATTAGTTTTGGTTGTTGTCAACTATTGTGTTATTTTTGTGCGGAGTTTGGGTTTTGGCACTGAAATTCAAATCATCATTGTAGAATAAATCATAAAAAAAATCATTTTCAAAATCATAAAAATATGAAAACTTTAAATGTTTCTATTTCAGATATAGAATTTAATAAATTTGGTTTAAAACAAGAACAACTGAATTTTACTGACTTTATCGAGTTGGTAAGCAAGGAGTTAATGCGGCAAAACCTAAGTAAATGCGTAGAGTTGGCGCAAAAATACGGCTTATCGCAAATGACGATGGACGAAATCTCAAATGAAGTAAAAGCGGTACGAAAAAATGCAAAAAATCGTCATTGATACTAATGTGATCGTATCGAGTTTAATTCAGCGCAGCTACCCAAATTTTATTATTAATGAAATTTTCATTGGCGATAAGTTTCAGCTTTGTGTTTCCGCACAGCTAATGAGCGAGTACTACGAAGTACTATCACGACCTAAATTTGCTAATTTTAAGGATTTTTTTCTTCGTGCTGAAATGTTGCTTGTAGAAATTGAGGCAAAAGCCGTAAATTATTCACCTACTATAAAGCTGAATATTATTGCAGACGAAGACGACAACATGATTTTAGAATTGGCAGACGAATGTGTAGCTGATTTTATTATAACAGGTAATACCAATGATTTTACCCTTCCGAGTTATAAACAAACAAAAATTGTAAGCCCTCGAACTTATTGGGAGCAATACAAACCAAATTAAACCATACTAAAAAAATCATTTTCAAAATCATAAAAAAATCATGTATCCAGAAGAAATAGTAGCGCCGATGAAAGCCGAACTCACGGCTATCGGCTTCCACAGCCTTACTTCGGCAGCCGAAGTGACGGCGCAAATAGCGAATACCGAAGGCAGTATGTTGTTGGTGTTCAACTCGGTGTGCGGCTGTGCGGCAGCAGGTGCGCGCCCAGGCGTGCGCATGGCGTTGGAAGGCGCGGGCAAACGCCCCGACCGTTTAGTGACCGTTTTTGCGGGTGTAGATACCGAAGCGGTGGCGCAGGCGCGCCAGTTTTTGGCACCGTACCCAGCGTCATCGCCGTCAATCGCGCTGTTCAAAGACGGCAATTTAATTCATTTTGTGGAGCGACATTTCATCGAGGGTCGCCCAGCAGCGATGATTGCGGAACACCTCAAAGGTGTGATGGACGAAAAACTATAAGTATTTTCTTGGGTTTTACCCAAATAGCGGTATTTAAAATAAAAAAACGAATTACCCGTCGCTACAACAGTAACGGGTAATTCGTTTTTTTACAATAATCGTACTAAAAATAATATTTTTGTAGAAAAATACTATTTCCGTTCGAAACGGAGTTCTTGGATTTTGAACTGTCCGCTCACATCGCGGAGGTAAACCATGACGCGCATAGTTTTGCCGCCTGCGGTGAGGTCACCGATGCCGTAGTGCGAAGTTTGGTCTTTCGAGATGCCCTGGTGCAAAAGCTGAAAACCAGTTACCGCGTTCGTCGCAAAAAACTTTTTGAGTTCGGCAACCGCTTCTACTTTTTCTACTTTCGTCTCCGTACCTAATACGAACAAATCAACTTGATTGTCCATGTATTTGGAGAGCGTGGCGGCATCGCCTTTGCCGATAGCTTGGGTGATTCCGCCAAAATCTGGCGCGTAGGTCGTGGCGGCTATAAAGGGGATTGCTAACAGAAATAAGATAAATTTTTTCATACTCAGAATACTAATTGTAAAATGTTTTAAAAGAGAGAGCTTACTGTATTATTTTTTGTCAAAAAAATCATTGCACTTTTGTGACGATTGCGACCCTAAAAGCTAAGGTCTGTTGTTTTAAATATAAATTGTGTTTCTCTAATGTGTAATCGAATTTTGTGCCAAACTTGACTTTTACACAAAAAAATAAATTAATATTTTATTTATACGATAATTGTTTACTAATACTAGTAAAAATATGGATTTACTATGTCACATCATATTGCTTATCGCTAATATATTCATATTATCAATAAGTATTCCAAAAAGTCAAAATATTAAAAATATATACATAAAAATTATATTTATTTTTAAACCGCGAAAATTTTAGGTCTTTTGGTGGCTTGTGACAGCTAATTTTTGTCGTTTGCGATGTTATAAATATGCTTACATTTGTGTTGTGGTAATGTATTTGCTTAACGCTTAATTTTTAAAATCTAACCCAAATGAAAAAACTTTTAGGCTTATTCGCCGTCGCGCTACTCACGTCTTGTGCGGGCAGCACACAGTTCACGCAATTTGCGCCGTTTGCAGGTAAAGACGCTGTTCCACCTACAGCTCTCGCACGGATTTTTGTGTTGCGCCCGACCGATTTTGCGTCGTCGCTCACCATGAAAGTGTATTGCAACACCCGTTTGGTGGGCAAAACTGGACCGAAAAGTTTTTTGGGTTGGGACGTAGAGCCAGGCGAATACATGATTAGCACAATCGCCGAAAACAAGGTTTATTTGCCGCTTTCCGCGAAAGCAGGTGAGACGTATTATATACAGCAAACGCCCAAAGTCGGCTTCGTGAAGGCGCAAGTTGCGCTCGAGCTTATGGACGCGCACATCGGGCAGCCGACGTTGGATAAACTCCAAAAACCGCGATTGCGGCGGTAAAAGTGCGCCGAAACGCTGTTTCGGAGAGCGCGTGCGCCGAAACGCTGTTTCGGAGAGAAACCTCAAAAATACAATGTATCTTTGTGTGCAGAAAAAATATAAAAGTATAAAATAGAATCATGCCTGAATTTTTCCTTTTCGCTGCCATTCCCTTATTCTTTTTTATAATACAACCGATACTCGATTACCGCACCGCGCAGCAGCTACAAAAACGCGCAAAAAGCCAACCGCAAACCCTTATAGAAGGCATAACGGCTACTATAACCTATAAAAGCGGTTGGCGAAACGCAGTGAGTTGGCTCAGAGCCGATTTGATTTTGATGGACAAAACGCTGATTTGTATTCATTACCACCGTTTTTTAGGGTTTAAATTTTACGCCTCGAGCTATTTATTTTCGTTTTCCGAAAACGAAATAACCGTAATCGGAACGTGGGTAAACCTAATACGAACGGCACAAGTCACCGCCAAAAACAACCGAATGACCGTTCAATGCGACGTGCAACTCCTGCTCCACAAAACGACAATGACCTGCTGCTACTTAGTTCCAAAAAAACAAAACGATATAGTGCTGCGTTTAGAGGAATGGGGATTGGTGGGCAACGCGGTTCTGTGATAAGCAATACACTATATATATGTGTTGAAAAGAAGTTTTAATTTAAAAACTAAAAAATCATGAATGTATTAATCGCAAAAATCATGCGGCAGCCGAACGCGCCGCAGCTCGCAGCGCAACTCGCTACTGCGATAGCAGCGGAACACGAACGCCGCTTAGATTTTTATGCGTGGATAGACGAGCATAAAAAAGCCGAGTTCATCAATGGGCAAATCGTGCTGCACTCGCCCGCCAAAAAGCGTCACTTGACGGCAACAAAATTGCTGTCCCGAATTGTTAGTATTTATACGGATATAAAACAGTTGGGCGAAACTTTTTTTGAGAAGGCAATGATTTCGCTGACGCGCAACGATTACGAACCCGATATTGTCTTTTTCAAAAAAGAAAAATCCGACGCTTTCACTGAGGAGCAGGTGCTATTTCCCGCGCCCGATTTTGTGGTAGAGATACTCTCTAAAAAGACGCAAAGAACAGACCGAACGATAAAAAAAGAAGATTACGCCGCGCACGGCATCGCCGAATATTGGATTATCGACCCGAACAAGCAAACCGTAGAGCAGTATTTGCTGATGCAACCGAACGACAGCATCTATTTCGAGCCGTACATTTATAATGTCGGCGAAGAAATTACGAGCAGAGTTATCGCGG
Source organism: Saprospiraceae bacterium (assembly GCA_043778315.1). GTDB lineage: Bacteria > Bacteroidota > Bacteroidia > Chitinophagales > Saprospiraceae > JBEEMU01. The sequence continues at coordinate 7,740 of JAYWGJ010000033.1, forward strand.
GTTTTACTATCCCGATTGCCGCTATTTTTGACGAAGCGGCAAACGTGAAAGCGTTGCAGAATATTGTGCAAAATGGGAATGTGGAGCAGTAAATAGGTTAATTTTCATATATAATACTCTAACATGGTAGATAATACTTACCGCTTTCTTTCAAACGAAGAGCCTACCGATGAACAATTGGAAGGTTTGATGACGGCTGCCGCCGAAGAAGCCAAAAAACGGGCTGATGCCGCAAACGCGAAATATCGCCAAATGCACGAGCAACAAACCCAAGAAATGAAAGCCGCTTGGCAGCAAAAACAAACTGAAAATGGCAAAAAATAAACCAACTTTGATTGTAATTGCGGGACCGAATGGCTCAGGCAAAACAACCGTAACTACCCAAATTCTGAAACATGAATGGGTAGAAGGTTGTTTGTATATCAATCCCGATAATATTGCGCAAGAAGAATTTGGCGACTGGAACGCACCCGAAGCCGTGCTGAAAGCCGCAAAATTAGCGACAGAGCGGCGCGAAAATTGCTTGAAACAACAACAAAATTTCATTTTTGAAACCGTTTTTTCGGCATCAGATAAGGTAGATTTTTTGAAACGCGCTCAAGAAGCGGGCTTTTTTATACGCCTGTTTTTTGTTGGCACCAATCACCCTGCAATAAACGCAAGCCGCATCGCACACCGTGTTATGGAGGGTGGGCATGATGTGCCTATCGCTAAAATCGTCAATCGCTACTACAAATCTATCGCTAACTGCCAACTTGCGGCATCTTTCGTAGATAGGCTTTATGTCTATGACAACTCCATAGATTACGCGCCTACGCAACTACTTTTTAGAGGCACAGAAGGCAAAACCGAAAAAATTTATACAGGCAACGTAAACGATTGGGCGTTATCTATTTTGAATAGTTTGGAAGGAGTGTAGTTTTTTGAATAAGGAGAGTACCCACAAATTGAGTGAGAAAAATTAAAAGCCTCAATCGTGCAGGATTTGAGTAGCGAAATGTAAGGTTTTTTTTCGCTGTCAAAACAAATACCCGCGTGTCAAGTATTTTTAAAAAAATGACCTACCTTTTACGAAAATGAAAAAACACACCGAACCCTTGCTCCCCGATACTTATTATCATGTATATAATCGAGGTATCAACGGCTGTCGCATTTTCATCAAAAGCGGCAACACCGCGTTTTTTTTACAAAAATATGCGGCATACATTGAGCCGATTGCCCAAACTTTCGCTTACGCGCTGATGGGCAATCATTTTCATTTTTTGATAAAAACAAGGAGCGAAGCGGAGATTTGCACCTATTATAACACGAAAAAAACCAAACGCGACCTTATCAATGAAGCCGCAAACCCTGCCTACGTCAATAAAAGCCGCGCCAATAAGTCAGCCACTTATATTATAAGTGCGCAGTTCGGCACGCTTTTCAACAGTTATGCGCAAGCCATCAATAAACAAAATGGCAGGACAGGCGGTTTATTAGAAGAGCCGTTTCGGCGTATTCCCGTAGATACCGACAATTACGCAGCGCATTTAGTCTATTATATACACCATAACCCTGTCAAACACGGTTTTATGGAGGATTTGACGGAATATCCGTTTTCGTCCTACACGGTTTTTTTAGACGACGAACCGACTTTTATTCAACGTGATAAGGTGTTCGAATGGTTTGGTAGCAAACAGGCGTTTTTCGATTATCACGGCACAAAGCACCCCGATAACCCCGATTGGTACGATGAGAACTGGGTAGAAATCTGATAGGTCGCGGTTTTTTTTAACGTCGGTCAGGTTTAACGTCGGTCAGGTTTAGAACCTGACCGACGTTAAAACCACCAAAAATTATCAATACAACAACCATAAAATGCAAATCAAAAGACCAATTACCGTCCGTGACCTACAAGGCACGACCTTACATTGTAAGGGCTGGGTGCAAGAAGCCGCCCTCCGAATGCTTTACAACAACCTCGACCCCGAAGTGGCGGAACTCCCCGAAGAACTCATCGTGTATGGCGGACTCGGCAAGGCGGCGCGCAACTGGGAAGCCTTCGAACTCATCGTCAAGGCACTCCTCGAACTCGAGGAAGACGAAACCCTCGTCGTGCAGTCGGGTAAACCTGTGGCGGTACTCCCGACACACAAAGACGCGCCGCGTGTCATCATCGCTAACTCGAACCTCGTGGGCAAATGGGCAACGTGGGAGCATTTTCGCGAACTCGACGCAAAAGGACTCATGATGTACGGACAAATGACCGCAGGCTCCTGGATTTACATCGGCTCGCAAGGCATCGTACAAGGCACTTACGAAACCTATTTGGCACTCGCCGACAAGCATTTTGGCGGCTCGCTGAAAGGTACGCTCAACGTGACTGCTGGACTCGGCGGCATGGGCGGCGCGCAACCCTTAGCGATTACGATGAACGAAGGCGTTTGCCTCGCGGCAGAAGTGGAGGAATGGCGCATCAAAAAACGCATCGAAACCCGCTACATCGATGAACTCGAACACGATATTGATGCGG
>JAYWGJ010000034.1:0-3472 GCA_043778315.1 Saprospiraceae bacterium
GGTATGGTGGCGCAGCAGTCGGGCGTGAGCGCGTCGTCGGCGGCGAGTATGTTCCAAATGCTGGCACCCGTAGTGATGTCGTATGTTGGGCAGCAAAAACAATCGCAAGGCTTAGACGCGGCAGGCATCGTATCGGCACTTATCGGCGCGGGCGGACAAGCGCAGCAAGGAGCATCGGCTTCGCCTATCGGCGGCATCATGTCCATGTTAGATAGCAATAATAACGGCAGCTCGATAGACGAAATGATGTCCATTGGTGGTTCGCTATTGAGCCAATTTATGAAAAGATAAGCTGATTTTATAGCTGAAAAATAAAAAAGTCAGTGTCGCAGATTTGCGGCACTGACTTTTTTTATTGATATAATTTTCTTTATATAACTATAAATATTTCGCTCACTCTGCCTCTTTGTCCCTCCGCTTCTCTGCGTCTAAAAAAAACCTCAACACTCAAAAATCTCTGCCTCTTTGCTATAAAAAACCTCTCTATCTCTGCCTCTTTGCCCCTCCGCTTCTCTGCGTCTAAAAAACCTCAACACTCAAAAATCTTTGCGTTTCAAAGTATAACTCTCGCAACTAAGGCACTACAAATAATCGTTTTCTACCAAAAACTTAGCCACCGACCACACCGCAAAATTGTAGCCCTCCACCTCGATAGTATGGTTTCGACGGTCAAAAGGCGTATAAACCACCGCTTTATGCGATTTTACATCTGCGATAGACACTTCTGCCACGATTGTGCCGTCGGGATAGCCGATACGATACGCCCGCGACGGCGAGTCTTTATCTACGCCTTCGGTGTCATTATAGAGCGCAATCGTCTTACCGTCTTGTCTGATTTGCCCTTTTGTCACAAAAATACTCTCTTCCGTATTTCTTTTGATTTTGGCGATTGGTTTTGGACGCGCCGCCGCCGCCGCCGCCATACGCTCCGACTCGTTCGCGTTCAAAATAAAATAGTTCACGCCTGCCGTCACCAAGCCGTTCTTATTCAGGGTACTCGCTATGATTAATTTTTTTACGAACGCGGCACGAAGGTCGGTAACGCCCTTTTCGGGTCGCCAAGTCGTGCTTTCTGCCGTCGGAACAAACATAATATCGTACACCATCAATTTCGGCGTAGCCGTCGGTGCAGGATTAGCGTATATCAAGTCTTCGCCTTTGAGGCTCGCAATCGTAAAATGCTTTTGCGTGCCGCCCGTAGTCGTGACCACACAAATCGCTTTTTGGTCGTAATAAGCCGTGTCACCTTTAAATTCAAGGCTTTGCGCCAATGCAGCATTAGCAACAATCGCCACTAAAAGCGCAATTGAAAGTAATTTTTTAATCATTTTGAGGGGAATTTTGGATAGTTTTTATTGAATAAAACACATAACAATTGTTACTAATATACTGTATCAAATTTTATACCAAATTTTATTTGTTTAAACCAAATACTCGCACTTTGCTACCATATTATAATTGTATATTATAATAAAATAATTATTTAATACTGCTACGCTTAATAGCTGCAAAGTTCGTCATTTTCAACAAAAAAACAATTTTAATACTCAAATTTATATTTCAAATTTTGTTTACAAAAAAATACCGCAACTATCCATAAAGACAATTGCGGTATTTTTGTATGATAATATGCTTATTTCAATCAAAAATTACATATTTTTGATGATTTCTGAACCAAATTCCGAACATTTCAATTTAGTTGCGCCTTTCATCAAACGCTCAAAATCGTAAGTCACGCGCTTGGTCTTGATACTTTTTTCAATGCCTTTGATAATCAGTTTGCCTGCTTTATCCCAACCCATATACTCGAGCATCATCACCGCCGAAAGCAAGACCGACGACGGATTGACCATGTCTTTGCCTGCGTATTTAGGCGCGGTACCGTGCGTCGCTTCAAAAATAGCGTGACCCGTCAGGTAATTAATATTCGCGCCAGGCGCGATACCGATACCGCCTACTTGCGCTGCCAGTGCATCAGAAACGTAGTCGCCGTTGAGGTTCAGCGTTGCGATAGTGTCGTATTCTGATGGGCGGAGCAAAATTTGTTGCAAAAACGCATCTGCGATGCAATCTTTCACTAATATTTTGCCTGATGCGAGTGCCGCCGTTTGCGCTTCGTTCGCTGCCGCTTCGCCTTTATCCGCCTTGATGCGGTCGTATTCTGTCCAGGTAAACACGCGGTCGCCGAACTCGCGTTCTGCCAATTCGTAAGCCCAATCCTTGAATTTGCCTTCCGTAAACTTCATGATATTACCTTTGTGTACAATCGTGAGCGACGTGCGTCCGTACTTAAATATGTACTCGAGCGACGCACGCACCAAACGCTCCGTACCTTCTTTCGACACTGGTTTGATACCGATAGACGACGAGTCTGGGAAGCGCATTTTGGTTACGCCCATTTCGTTTTTCAAAAATGCCTTCACTTTATCCGCCTCTGGCGTACCCGCGAGGTACTCTATACCTGCATAAATATCTTCTGTGTTTTCGCGAAAAATAACCATATCCACCTGACCTGGGTCTTTCACTGGACTCGGAACGCCTTTGAACCAACGCACTGGACGCACGCAAGCGTACAAATCCAACTCTTGGCGCAACGCCACGTTCAACGAACGAATACCGCCGCCCACAGGCGTAGTCAATGGACCTTTGATAGCCACCAAATGCTCGTCGATGCTGTCGAGGGTTTCTTTTGGCAACCAATTGCCTGTTTTATTAAAGGCTTTCTCGCCTGCTAATACCTCGAGCCACTCTATTTTGCGTTTGCCTTGATACGCCTTTTCTACAGCTGCGTCAATCACGCGCACCGAAGCCGCCCAAATATCTGCGCCGATACCGTCACCTTCGATAAAAGGGATAACAGGGTTGTTAGGTACACGCAGCTTGCCGCTTCTTTTTACTACACTTATTTTTTCGCCCATGACGGATAAAATGGTTTTAATGGTGGATTTTAAAAAATATTTCTTTCGCAAAACAAATAAACGTATAAAAAACGCACTTTTTACCCGTTTTGCAGCGCAAAGGTAATATTTTTTCGTTTTATAAACAAATATTATAAAAATTAAGTGTTTGTACATTAATAAAAAAAGGTCGATGCGCCATTACAGCACACCGACCTTTTATTTCAATCCAATGATTTATTTTATTTCAATAACGTCACGTCACCTTTCAACATTTCGGTTACGCCATCTTTAAATTCTACCTCTATGAAATACACAAACACGCCTGGATTGAGGCGTTGTCCTCTGAAATAGCCGTCCCAACCTTTTCCTGCATCATTCGGCAAGAAGTCGGCAGCTTCGTACATCATCGCTCCCCAACGGTCAAATACTTTCATACTTTTAATCCGCGACACTTCTACACCTGCAAATATGGTAAAGAAATCGTTGTTTTGGTCGCCGTTCGGCGAGAACGCCGTAGGCACATAGCAAGCACGTTTTTTGACAACCGTCACGCGCACCTCGTCCGTCACGCG
>JAYWGJ010000035.1:0-10126 GCA_043778315.1 Saprospiraceae bacterium
ATCCAAAATACCCGCCATACCAAAAACGCGTGAATGTGGCAAACCCGACGCTTTCCACGCCGCGTAAGTCATCACATCTAAGGGATTAGAAACGACAATAATAATCGGATTTTTGGTGTGCTGCATGATTTGCTGCGTCACCGACGTAACAATTTTGGCGTTCGTAGCGATAAGGTCGTCGCGGGTCATGCCCGGTTTGCGCGGAATACCTGCCGTGATAATCACAATATCAGAACCTGCGGTATCGGCGTAATTATTAGAGCCGCGCATGCGCGTACTGTAATTGTCGATAGGTGCTTGTTGCCAAATATCGAGGGCTTTGCCCGCAGGCAATTCGTTGTTGATGTCGATAAGCACAACCTCGTTGGCTACATCAGAATGTGCGAGGACGTTAGCGCAGGTAGAACCTACATTGCCCGCACCTACTACGGTTACTTTACGCATTTTTGGGATTTTTAAATGATTTTTTTGTAACTGAATAATAATTCTATAATAATTTTACGCCGTAAAGGTACAACAGTTTTTAAAAAATAAATATAAAAATTAGCACTCGAAAAATATTTTTTATACAACGATTTTGTCACCACAAAAAATAGAAGTATCTTAGCGATAAAAAACAAGAGATAACAAAAATATCTATTTATCAAACATGAAAAAAATTATCATTTTATTGCTTTCCGCAATCAGTCAGTACGCCGCTCACGCCTTAGAGGTGTCGTGCGCGACCGCGATGTTCCGCACCGACAACGGCACACCTTATATAGAGGTGTACAGTCATTTTTCGGCAGCTTCCGTGAAGTTTGATAAGCTGCTTTCGGGCAAGCGCATGGCGGCGGTGGAAGTGCTGTATTTATGGAAAAAAAACGGCGCGGTGGTGAAGGCGGATAAGTTTAGTTTGTCGAGTCCGCAGGTGGATTCAACGGCTACGCGCCCTAATTTTATAGACATGAAGCGGTACGCGCTGCCCTTGGGCGACTACGAACTCGAGGCTCTATTTACCGACCTTAATCGCCCGAATAATACTTATAAGAATATCCAAAAAGTGAGCTTTACGGCGGCTACCGACTCGGTGGAAATATCTGATATAGAGCCACTTAGCGGGATTAACGGCAGTACCGACGAACAAAATCCGTATTATAAATATGGCAATATCGCCGAGCCGTTTGTGGTTAATTATTATCCAAATTATATTACAAAAATTCTTTTTTTGATAGAAATTTATCATGTTGATAAATCGCTAAATGGCGACTGTCTGGTACGTTATTTTATCGAAAATACGGACGGTAAAAGCCAAAGCGTAGATATTTTTAATACCAAACGCATCACTGCCGCAGGCGCGGTAGCACCCGTTGTGGGCAGTTTGGACGTGCAGAAACTGCCGTCGGGCAACTACAATTTGGTGATAGAGGTGCGTGACCGCAAGCTCGAACTCGTTACTACGCGCAAGTGGTTTTTTCAGCGCAGCAACCCGTATTTGCAGATGCCCGAAGCCGAACTCGGTAAAGTACCCGTTTTGGATATGTTTACTGCCAACCTTAGTAAAGACTCCTGCGCGTGGTCGTTGAGTGGCTTGATGGTACGCCTAGAACCTAACGAGCAGCCTATCGCCGCAAGCCTCCTCAAAACAGGCACGCTCGACGACCAGCGCAAGTACTTATTTAACTATTGGACGCGCCGCTATCCTGCCAATGCGAAGGCGAGCTATCAGCAATATATGGCAGTTATCACCGAGTTAGATTTGGCTTACACCACCAATTTCAGAGCAGGACACCTCACCGATAGAGGCAATATTTACTTGAAATACGGCAAACCCAATCAAATTATGCTGCAAGAACAGGAGCTAAACGCCTATCCCTACGAAATATGGGAGTACAATAAATTGAGCAATACGCAGAGTTTTGCGAAGTTTATTTTCTATAATCCATCGCTCGCCGTGAACGATTTTACGCTGCTGCACTCTACCGCACGCGGCGAAATGCAAGACGCGCAATGGCAGCGCAAGCTCTACCGCGACCCGCAAGGCTCGGATAGGAATTTTATAGACGGTACTAATGTGCGCCCGCAGATGGGTAGCAACAGGGCGGGCGACTTATTTAAGGAATGAACAGAAAATAAGGGACTGAATATTGTTATGCAGAATTTGGTTCGCCAGTTCGCATTGCTCGTGCTGGGTCAAAACAAGGCAGATTGAAGGCTGAACAAGTAAAGGTGCTACTAAATCGCCTTCACGAAGTGAACACGGGAAGTCCTGCCTTGGTATTGTAACGAACCCGAGCAATGCGAACTGGCGAAGTAAATCTAACGCAGTTTTGGCATGAACAAGACTCAAGGTAGCCAACTACCTTTATTTGTAGTGAACGGGTCAAGCCCAACAAGTGAGTATAAAGCACCTTATTTTGGACGCGTTCCTAATTTAAAACATACCCTCAATATCCGATAATTTAGAATTCTATTACGAGGCTTAAAAAAGGTTCGGTTTTGCTTCGCGCAACAAGGCGTATATGGCATCAAAAACGTCGTCGGGTGATGGTTTTGAGAAATAATCGCCTTCTGTTCCGTAAGGGCTGCGCCCTGCAAACGCCGTTATTGTGCGCGGTTCGCTATCTAAATGACGGTAGCCGCCTTGTATTTCCAATATTTGTTGCAAAATATATGCCGACGCGCCGCCAGGCACGTCTTCGTCTAAAACCACTAATCGGTTTGTTTTTTTAACCGATTCGACGATGCTGTGTTGCGTATCAAACGGCAAAAGTGACTGTACATCAATCAGTTCTACCGAAATACCGTGCGCTGCTAGCATCGCGATGCCCTCTTGCGCGACGCGGACACAAGAGCCGTAAGTGACGAGCGTCACGTCGCTGCCGCTTTGCAATATTTCGGGTGTGCCAACGGGTACGGTGAACTCAAAAATGTTGTCGGGCTGCGTTTCTTTTAGGCGGTAGCCATTCAAACATTCTATCACCAAACCTGGCTCGTCCGATTGCAACAGCGTATTATAAAACCCTGCGGCTTGCGTCATATTGCGCGGAACTAATACGTTTATGCCGCGTAAAGCGTTGATTATCATACCCATAGGCGAACCTGAATGCCATACGCCCTCTAAGCGGTGTCCGCGTGTCCGAATGATTAACGGTGCGCGCTGCTTGCCTTTTGTGCGGTATTGTAGGGTAGCGAGGTCGTCACTCAACGGCACTAAACCATAAAGCAAATAGTCCAAATATTGGATTTCGGCTATCGGGCGCAAGCCGCGCATCGCCAAACCGATGCCTTGTCCCATTATCGTCCATTCGCGAATACCTGTATCAAAAACGCGGTGTTTGCCGTGCTTTTCTTGCAGCCCCATAAAACCCTGATTTACGTCGCCAATCTGCCCCACGTCTTCACCAAAAGCGAGCGTTTCGGGGCGTGTAGCCAACATATTATCAAAATACGAATTGATGATTTCGTAGCCGTTTTTCTGTACTGAACTGTCGCTAAATATAGGTTTTATCTCACAAACATTATTCGCGCTATTGGCAGTTTCGGAGTGTAAATGCGAAAAATAACGCGCCTCGCCGAGTTCGTTTGCGCCTTGCAGCCACAATTCCAACTCGCTTTTAGCGGTGTTTTTTTCTTTTATTATTAACCGCAAAGTCTTTTTTGTCGCAATCATACAGTCGCGGCGTGTCGGGTCAATCGTTTGTTGCAAGCCTTTTTGTATCGCAATAATAGCTTCATTTTGAGCCGTGTTAGCGGCAGCTTCCGCCAAATTACCGAGCAGTGCCACTACTTTTTGCACCTCCGCTTTTATCGGATTGATGTAGCGTTGCCACGCCAATTTTTGTGCTTCGCGCACCTCTTGCTTCACTTCGGCGCGCATAGTTGCGAGGTCGTCGGCGGTTGCTAAACCCACTTCACACAACCAATTTCCCATCTGCGTGATGCAATCGTAGGCTTGTTCCCACGCCAGCCGCTCCTTGCTTTTGTAGCGTTCATGACTGCCCGAAGTGCTGTGTCCTTGCGGCTGCGTACACTCTATAATGTGAAAAAGTGCGGGCGCGTGCGTCGTGCGCATCTGCGCAATACCTGCTTCGTAGGTCGCGACCAAACGCGGATAATCCCATGCCTGCACCTTATATATATCAATGCCTTTTTGTGTTTCGTTGGCACGAAAACCCTCCAACGCCTCCGAAATACTCTGCTTCGTAGTTTGGTATTTGATGGGAACGCTGATGCCGTAGCCGTCGTCCCATACGTTCACCGCAAGCGGCACTTGCATGACGGCAGCCGCATTTAGGGTTTCCCAAAACACGCCTTCGGAGGTAGAAGCGTCGCCGATGGTGACGAAGGAAACCTCGTTGCCTTGCTCCGAAAAAATGGTATTGTGCAACGCATCGTTTTTGCGGTACACCTTCGATGCCATCGCCAAACCTAATGCCCTCGGCATCTGTCCTGCGGTAGGCGAGATGTCGGAGCTGACGTTTTTGAGGTCTTTTAAGGGTAGCCAATTGCCATTCGCGTCCAAAAACGGAGTGGCGTAGTGTCCGTTCATCTGTCGCCCTGCGCTAAACGGGTCGTGTTCGGTGTCAGCGTAAAGCTGCGCAAAAAAATCTTCGACGGTCGCCAAACCCGCCGCGAACATAAAAGTTTGGTCGCGGTAGTAGCCCGAGCGGAGGTCGCCGTTGCGAAAAGCACGAGCCATCGCCACCTGCGGTACTTCCTTTCCGTCGCCGAAAATGCCAAATTTGGCTTTGCCCGTCAGCACTTCTTTGCGCCCAAGCAAACTCACTTCGCGGCTCAAACACGCCACTCTATAATCCGCTAACACGGCTTGTACAAACGCTTGCGCTTTTGCTACTTGTGTATCCGTCGTTTCTGTTTGCATTTTATTCTGTTTTTACAAAAATTTTTGATTTTTATTGTTGCGGTGTAACGTAGAGACGTAGCATGCTACGTCTCTACTCGCGACGATCGACGCGATATTGTAATCACCGACGGCACTAATCATTAATCACTGAACACTAATCACTAGTCACTATTTACACAGCAATATTATGTTCGCGCAACACGTCGTTGAGCGATGTTTTTTTGTCGGTGCTTTCTTTTCGTTTGCCGATGATGAGCGCGCACGGGACTTGATACTCACCCGCAGGGAATTTTTTGGCATAACTGCCAGGTATCACTACGCTGCGCGCAGGTACGCGACCGATGTATTCTACGGGCGTTTCGCGGCTAACGTCGATGATTTTGGTGCTGCCCGTGAGGACGACATTCGCGCCAAGCACTGCCTCCGCGCCTACATAAACGCCTTCAACCACGATGCACCGCGAGCCGATAAAGCAGTTGTCTTCGATGATAACGGGCGCGGCTTGTACGGGTTCGAGAACGCCGCCGATGCCTACGCCACCGCTAAGGTGTACGTTTTTGCCGATTTGCGCGCACGAGCCGACGGTCGCCCAAGTATCTACCATCGTTCCGCTACCCACATACGCGCCAATATTGACATACGAAGGCATTAAAATAACGCCGCTTTCGAGAAAACAGCCGTAGCGCGCAATGCCGTGCGGGACTACTCGAACGCCTTGCGCGGCATAGTTTTGCTTAGTCGCAATTTTGTCGTGGTACTCAAACGGACCGACGTTGATGGTCTGCATCGGTTGAATAGGGAAGTACAAAAGTACCGCTTTTTTGACCCATTCGTTCACTATCCAAGTGCCGTTTTGCGGTTCGGCGACGCGGAGTTCGCCACGGTCAAGGTGCGCTATCACTGCTCTGATGCAGGTTTGCGTGTCGGGGTGTTGTAGTAAGGTGCGGTCGTTCCATGCCGCCTCGATGCCTGCTTGTAGTGTTGCAATAGCTGCCATTCTTATTTTATAATTATTATTAATATTTGTTGTTTACCACAAAAAAATCGGTATTTATTATAATATTTTATACTTTTGCAAAGGTATGTTGTTTCTGACCGCTAAATTACAAAAACGCTTATAAAATTTCTTTTTTTATGAAAAATATCATTTTTGGATTGACCATTCTGCTCGGCGTATTGGCGTGTAAGCCAATAATAACGCAAAAAGAGGAACGCCTCGGCAACTTCATATTGCGCTATACGGCAACTGCCGACGGCAAAAAAGAGGGCGTGTATGAGCGCAGTGATAGCGCGACGAAACAGCTAGTCGAGAGATCGAACTACAAAGCCGACTCGCTCGACGGTGAAAGCATTTTTTATCACCCGAACGGGCAGATGGAGGAAAAAAGACACTACAAAAACGGGCGCGCCGACGGCAAATTTGAGTCGTTTTATAGCAATGGTAGCTTAGAGTCGGAGTATTTTTTTGTGAATAACAAAATGGAGGGCGAGTACAAAAAATATTATCCTAATCATCAACTCCTCGAAACCGTGACGTTCAAGGGTGGCAACGAAAACGGTGCGTTCAAGGAGTTTTATAGCAACGGCAAACCGAAGGCGGAAGGTACTTATCTATATAATGCGCGCCTCGAGGGGGCGTATGAAATCGGTACACTCACGAAATGGGACAGCACGGGCGTGATGAAAAAAATGAACTGCAACGGCGCAGGAAGCTGTACGACGGTGGAGTAGGAGCGGGTTTTTCGTTTATAAAATATAGACTCGTCCGTAAGCTCTGCGCTTAGACGTATGGGTAGCGAAATATAAAATCTATTCCTAAAAAATTATCTAATGACCAAATACCTCTTAATCGTCATTTTGATTGTAATCTTATGTAGCTACTTATTTTTGTGTTTATGCACAGAGTTAGAGTTGAAAAATGCTGTTGAAAGAATAGGTGTGAGTACTAATCAGTTAATTGATAGTTCATTTAAAATTAGAGATTTTGCTACAACGCAGTTATTTTTATTTATTTTGCTGTTCATCTATTCTTTGTATTGCCTTATAAAAAGAAAATAATTAAACTAAAATATATGTTAAATAATATTGTGACTATCATTATTCTCGGTAACCTTTTTGCTGTTATGTTTTTTATGTACAGGATAGGCGCGATAAGGTTTGACTTATTTCGCCTCAAAGAAATGCGAGATGATAAGCGCAGTTTTGCCGACCATATAGCTAAAACAGGCGGAAACAGTTTGTTGATGTTGCCATTTCCTGATATAGACGAGGTGTATTCGGAAGAGCAAGCTGTAATGAAACGACAACTCAATCGTACCATAGCTTATTTTTGGATAGCTGTGCTTTCTTTTGCTGCAATGCTTATATTCACTGCGCACTATTTTCCTGAGTTGTTTAATCAAAATCAAAATCTGTGATTTTTGGTATTCTGCCAAGTAGATTTTATATAAAAAAAGCCGTATGTATCCTTAGTTTAAGGGTGCGCACGGCTTTTTTATATCAAAATTATAGATACATTATAATAATAAAAATATGAAAAAAATTGTATTTTAATCGTTTTTGGATATATTTTTGTTTGTAATAAAAAAATGTCTAACTTTATGATAATTTTAGAATTATTGTATTAGTAACAAAATTGTGTTAAACCATTTCCTAAAACTTTTTTAAACTTTTTTCTTATGATTATTGAAGATTACTTGCAGTGTAAAGAGTACGAAAACCAGGGCGCGCACGTCGATGGTTTTGTGGCTTTTCAGCACCCGTCCACTAATTTGTACTACTTTTCGATGGTTGATGCCGACGGCAAAGTGTTGCTAAAAAGCGAGGGCTACACCACCGAAGCGGCTCGCGACAACGGCATCGACTCCGTCAAGCGCAACCGCGAAATTGATGCCCGTTACAAGGTGAATCAGTACGAAGGCGGCAAATATTACCTTAGTTTGAAGGCAGGCAACCACCAAGAAATTGCCCGCAGTTGCGGCTTCGATAGTGAAGCCGATGCGCGCGAAATTATGGAGTTCGCTACGCTCCGCAAAGTACGCGGCGGCGCGGCGTTGCGCATGGCAGCCGCAAGCGGCTCTACGCACGACGATTATTTGCATTGCGACGACTATAAAGGTCACGCTGACGCGAACGACGACGGTTTTGTGAAGTTCAAAAGTGCGAAATCGGGCTTGAACTACTTTGCCATGAACGACAAAAGTGGCGATTTGGTGTTCAGAAGCGAAGGCTACCCGAACGAAGCGGTGCGTGACAACGGCATCGCATCGGTCATCAAAAACCGTGATATTCGCGAACGCTATAAAGTAATAGAGGTGGAGGGACAGCATTTTGTCGCTTTATTTGCAGGAAATCACAAGGAAATAGCGCGCTCTTGCCCGTTCGCCTCGGCGGCGGCGGCGGCGGCGTGGGTCAACACAGACCATAATTATCCTTATGGCGCAATCGCTGCGGCACTCGGTTTGGGTGCGGTTGCGGCTATGCCGGCTGGAACAGCAAAAGTGGTAACAGAAAAATTAGCAGCAGCAGTAGCTGCGCCGCCTGTCGCGCCTGCCGATAAAGACGACGACTACTTGGCTTGCGAGGCTTACCAAGGGCATACGCCTGTGGATAGCAACGGTATTGCGCGTTTCGCGAAAGACGGCGAGCAGTATTTTGTTTGGTACGATAAGGACGGAAACGTGTTGTTGCGCTCCGAAGGCTTTACCGATATTAATAAAATGGCGAGCGAATTGGCAGCTGTTTTGCGCTTCCGCCACGACGAGGCGCGCTACGAAACCATCGAGCGGAGCGGCTACCGTATGCGTATCCTCAAAGACCTGAACGGCAGAGAGGTAGGTCGCAGTTGCCTGAAAAAAATTATCGTTGCTGCGGCTGTACCGCCAGTAGTAGTTGCACCGCCAGTAGTCATTCCGCCAGTTGCGGCAGCTATACCAGTAGTAGGCGCGGCATTAGCGGCGGCTGCCTTAGCGGGCAATATTCCCATGCCCGAGCCGCCGATAGTAAAAGTAGTACCGCCAGTGGTAGTGCCGCCGATTGCCGCCGCCGCACCTGCAATAGCCGAAGGTGGCATACGTTGGTGGTGGGTTTTGCCTTTGCTATTATTAGCCGCAGCGTTATTGTGGTTTTTATTTAAAGGTTGCAATAAAGAAACTACCGCCGCCGTCGTACCAGCCGTTTCCGATACGGTAAAAAGAACTGCGGTAATGGTAGATACCACCAAAAAAGTAGCGGCGAAAGCTGCCGAACCGACTACAACCATCGACGGCATCAAGGTGCGTCCTATTTATTATGATTTTAATAAATCAGACTTGCGCACCGCGTCTAATACGGAATTGGACAATTTGGCGGCTATCCTCGCCAAACACCCAGAGTATAACGCGACCATAAAAGCGAATACCGATGCGATAGGCAATGCAGCGTACAATAAAGCGTTGTCGCAACGTCGTGCGAAAGCGGCAATTGCGTTTTTGAAAACGAAAGGCGTTAAGGCGACACGTTTGAAAGTGGAAACACTCGGCAAAGCCGCACCAGTTGCCAAAAACGCGCTCAACGGCAAAGACTCGGAAGAGGGTCGCCAGTTGAACCGCCGCGTCGACTTAATCGTTACCGATAAAACAGGTAAATCAGTAGGCATCAACGAAGCGGTAGTAGTACCTGCGGAGTTGAAAAAATAAGGAAAATTGGTGATTTTCTATAAGTGATAATGAAAAAAGGGTTGCTTCCAATGTGGAGGCAACCCTTTTTTTAATTATGAATTATGAATTTTTAATTATGAATTATTGGGAGAGATTAAAACCTTTTACGCATTTTGAAGTGACCATTAGAAACTGTAACAATCGCTTGAGTTCTGATTTTTAATTATACTATTACACGCTACCAAACAGCGTTTGGTAGTACCTTATCGCACCACACTCACTTTCAACATCAGTATTTCATTACCTATATGCAATTGAATGAAATACAAATCGGCAGGGTACGCGCTCAAATCAAGATTGAAAACAGGCGAATTAGTACCATCAATGGCTTGTGAAACCACCTTACGCCCCATCATATCGATAATATCCAGACTTGTATTTTCGGCATTTAACAAATCGAGCATTAGGGTAAATTGTCCTTGTGTCGGGTTTGGCGAAAGCTGTAAACTACGGATATTTATAGGTAGATTTTGTGTTGCAACAT
Organism: Saprospiraceae bacterium; assembly: GCA_043778315.1. GTDB lineage: Bacteria > Bacteroidota > Bacteroidia > Chitinophagales > Saprospiraceae > JBEEMU01. Next base: position 10,028 of record JAYWGJ010000035.1, read on the forward strand.
TATAATCAATCACCGCCAAAACTGTACTACTACAAGCAGGCGCGGCACTCGTAACCGTCACTATATAGTTGCCTGCTGCCAAACCAGCGAACGTGCCAG